>CAKRNI010000049.1 GCA_934370915.1 uncultured Lachnospiraceae bacterium | reverse complement strand
CTTAGAAGATCCAGATTATCCTCGTAATAAAAGCAGAATGCCTCATCTCTGGCAACTGCGACTACTGTTTTCTGAGCGCTTTGATCAGATATCGACCACCCGGCAGCTTCCGGCAGCTTCACTTCGATTTCTGACGCTCTCCCGGCTTCCTCCACGATTCCGTCTACGTCGATGCCCGCACGGATCTTCTCCTTGATCAGATCCAGCCGTTTCAGAATCCCCGGAATTTCCTCCGGCATCACCAGCCCCAGATGGCGGGACTCCAGCGTCAGATCCTTTAACTCCGGCACATACCCGAATACCCGGATCCCAAGCTCCCGCTTTGCCCGTTCCTTTAAGCCCGGATACAGCATTGGTGACAGACGGTTAAAGATCACTCCGGTCACATGGCTGTTTTCTTTGTAATCAAGAAAGCCTTTCATCGACGCCAAAGCCGAAAGACTCCGCCCTTTCATATCCACCAGAAGGATTACCGGCGTATCCGTGAGGTCCGCGACTTCCCAGGCACTGGACCGCTCTGAAACACCGCCAAGTCCATCGTAAAAGCCCATGACGCCCTCCAGCACAGCGATCCGGCTTTCCGGGAATTTCTCCATTTCGAGGACTTCCCTGCCGAGCAGATATCTCAGCGTATCCCCGTCCGCAAAAAAGCTGTCCAGATTTCTCGACGGAATCTCCAGCACCGTCCGGTGAAACATCGGATCAATATAGTCCGGTCCGCACTTAAACGCCCGCACCGCCTGAATTTTCTCCTTCAAAAGCGAAAGCAGCGCACAGGTAAACAACGTCTTCCCCCCGCCGCTCTTCTCCGCCGCGATCATGATCCGGGGAAAGCGGACAGAAACTGACTGAGTATTCTGATCCCAACACTTCTTTCGATCCTTATCCATATCTCCCACTCCTTTATAATCGCTAAATTCCGCTGATGCAGGTTTTTCCCTCAAACGTCACGATCCAGACCGGATTCTGCCCCATCATGAGGTGGCTGGAGCCGACTTTTTTGGACCTTGCGGCGGTCAGTGTCAGGAGATCCGGTTCTGTCACCGGAAGCGTTTTCGCGGCTTCAAGGACCGCTGCCAGAGACTCCGGAGTGATGAGGTTTACAACAAACCGTGTTTCAGGATTTTTCTTAAGGCATGACGCGATGACCTCCTCCATCTTTCCGCTGCTTCCGCCGATGAAGACATGGGTTGGAGACGGAAGGTCTTCTAACGCCTCTGGAGCTGTTCCCGCGATAATCTCCAGATTTGTGAGGGCGAATTTTTTCCGGTTTTCATGGAGAAGCTCCACGGCCTCCGGGTTCTTCTCGACAGCGTAGACTTTCACCGAATCAGAAAGGCCTGCGCATTCCACGGAGACGGATCCCGTTCCGGCTCCGACGTCGTAGAGGACGGAGTTTTCCGTGAGCTTTAGCTTTGCCACAGATATGGTACGGACTTCCATCTTCGTCATCGGGACATTTCCACGGGTAAATGCTTCATCGGAAAGACCGTGGGATAATGGCCTGCGGACTCCGTTCCATTCCGCGTAAAGGACAGCTAAAGACGGTGCTTTCCGGTCTTTCAGACCTTCTGGAGTCACCTCGAAGATCTGTTCGTCCTTGAGAGTCAGATTTTCTCCCACAAAGAGTTTTGTCTCCTGCATGCCAAGGGCCATGAGCTGTTCGCAGATCTTTTCATAGAAATCCGCGCCGCCGCCTAAAATAAAGGCACAGCCGGAGCGTTTTAACTCCGAGGCAAAGTTTGCCGCCTGCCCATGCATGCTGAAGAGTCTCGCATGATCCCAGGAACGCCGGATCTTTGCGAAAAAGTATCCCACGGAGGAGATCCCAGGAACTACTTCCACGGCATAGTCTCCACGGAGTTCCAGAACTGCGCCGAGTTTTTCCGCTGCGCTGTAAAATCCGGTATCGCCGGACATGGCACCGCAGATCACTTTTGCCTCCGGGTGGGCATCCAGATAATCCGCGATCTTTTCCGGCTGGTAGCCTTCAAAAACTGGTTTGTGGAAATTTTCCAGCTGTCTCACACAGCGGCTCGCGCCGACGATCAGATCACATTCGTCGAGGCGTTTTTTTGCCTCACCGGTAAGATAGGATTCGCTTCCGGGACCTGTGCCGATAAGGAATACCTGGCGTTTCTCAGAATTTTCAGCTAAACTTCCCAGCAAAAAATGCTCCTCCAGATAAGCGATTCCCTCTTCCAGCGAAATCCCCTCCTCCATCGGTCTGCCGATCACGACAAGACCGACTCCGGCCTTTTTCGCAGCACAAACCTTCTCCTCAAATCCGCCCGCTTTCCCGGATTCCTTCGTCACCATCCACTTCGCATGGACCGCTTTCATCATTGCCACATTTAAGTCTTCCGCAAAGGGTCCCTGCATGGCGATCAGGTGGCTGCCGTAAAAGCCCATATCGGCACAGGTCTTTACCACCTCCGGCATGGAGAGGACTCTCGCGTAGACTCTCGTCTCCCAGTCCGGGAGAGCTAAAAACGCGGAGAGTTCCTTGCTTCCCGTCGTGACGAACACCGATCCCTCCGTGGTCTTTAAAAAGTCCACTGCCTCTTTAATATTCTCCACTGTGACGATCCGGCAGTCTGAACAATCTGAAACGACTATCGTTTCTTTCTCCGCAGCGCAAACATTTGTTCTTCCGGTAGTTTTATCCCGCAGGATCCTTAAAAGAGGGGTCCCTGTCTTTTCTGCCGCTTCCCTGATATTCTTCGTGACCACCACCGCAAAGGGATGGGTTGCATCAAGAATCAGGTCATACTTCTTTTCCCGAAACAGTTTTTCCATCTGTATCTCATCGACGCGCCCGTCATGGACATGGAGATTATCCGCCTTCGGGATCTCCTCTTTTCCATATTCTGTCGCAACAAACACATCGACCAATGCCTGACTTCCGGCGAGACGGGACGCCAGAATCCGTCCTTCCGTTGTCCCCGCAAAAACCGCAATTTTCCCTTCCGCTATCTTCATATCCGGTATCCTCTCGGTGTGACCATCCAGTCCTGTCCGCCAAGGACGGACTTTTCGGTCCGGCTGTTTCCAATAAACACGGTGGTGAACATGTCCGCCTCGTAATCCTTTAATTCCTCCAACGTCATGACCTTCTTCGTCTCCCCGTCTCTTCCGATGTTCTTCACGATGCCGCAGACGGTATCCGGGCTCTTATATCTCAAAAAGATCTCGCAGGCGCGATTTAAATAGTCCGCCCGCTTCCTGCTGGAGGGGTTATAGAGGCAGATGGAAAAATCTGCCTTCGCCGCCGCATCAAGACGGTTCTCAATGGTCTCCCAGGGCGTTAAAAGATCACTCAGGCTGATCACCGCAAAATCATGCATGAGCGGTGCCCCGAGAACCGCGCCGCCGGAGAGAGCCGCCGTGATCCCCGGAATCACCTCGATCTCCACCTCCGGGTACTTTTCCCCGAGCTCCAGGATCGGCCCCGCCATTCCGTAAACTCCCGCGTCCCCACTGCAGATCATTGTGACAGACCTTCCTTTCTCCGCCTCCGCGAAGGCCATCTCGCAGCGCTCGATTTCCCTCTTCATGGGGGTCGTCAAAAATTCCTTATCGGGAAAGTATGGCTTCGCAAGCTCCACATAGACCGTATAGCCCACGATCACGTCACATGTATTTAACGCCCTCACGGCACGGAGTGTCATGGATTCATACTCTCCAGGTCCCATGCCGACCACTGTCAGTTTCTTCATGTGTCCGTCCCCTTTCTGAATTCCGTGGAGAAATCCGGCGCATAGAGCCTTGACTCCTCGTAGCCGTTTGCCTCTCTCGTGCCGAATACATCTCCAATAAAAATCATCGCCGTCTTTTTGATGCCGTTCTCCTCCGCGGATTTCGCCAGCGTGGAGACGGTACAGCGGACGATCTTCTCCTCCGGCCATGTCGCCTTGTAGATGATCGCCGCCGGAGTGTCCGGCTCATATCCAGCCTCCGCCAGCTCCTTTTCCATCCGTGACAGAAGACCCGTACTTAAAAACACCGCCATGGTCGCATGGTGAGCCGCCAGAGAACGGAAGCTCTCCCGCTCCGGAACTCCGGTCCGTCCAGCCATTCTCGTGATGATCACGGACTGGGACACACCGGGCAAGGTGAGCTCCGCGTGGAGACTCGATGCCGCGCCGCAGAAGGAGCTGACCCCCGGACACACATCGTAGGCGATCTTTTTCTCATCCAGCCGGTCCATCTGCTCCCGGATCGCGCCGTAGATCGAAGGATCTCCGGTGTGGAGGCGCACGGTCATCTTTCCGTCGCTCTCCGCCTTCTCCATGGCCTGGATCACCTCGTCAAGAGTCATGTAGGCGCTGTTTAGAATCTCACATCCAGGCTTCGTCTCTCTCAAAAGCTCCGGATTTACAAGGGATCCCGCATAGATCACCACATCCGCCTCCCGCAGGAATTTCTGTCCCCGGACCGTGATCAGGTCCGGTGCTCCGCTTCCGGCTCCCACAAAATGTATCATGATGGTTTTCCTCCTGTTTTTCGAATCTTCATGACCGTCCATGCATGGTCTCTCATGTCATACTCCCGCTTGCAGTACGGGCAGTGACGGATCTTCATCGCGTCAAAGCTTGCACCGCAGCTTTCACAGGAGACCTGATGGATCGAGTATCCCGGGTCCTGCGGGATCTGGATATTCTTTCCGACGATCACCCGGATCCTGTCGTTTTTCTCCTTCATCGAACTTCCCCTGTCATATGTATCGCAGAAGTACAGATCGATATCCGCATACACATACGGGCCTTCCTGCCAGCAGTTCCCCACCGACATGGCTCCCCTGTATACAATGTCCGTGATGTTCTGGAAACTTTCCCCATCCCAGGGACCGCGGATAATAGAAAGGTCCTCTCCCGGCTCGGAAAAGATAATATTTTTTGCCAGAGCAATGACCTGGTTTTCAAAGTTTTCATAGCCAAAATCCGGCTCATAATTCTTCATGAACCGGATCAGCCTGTTTTTGCTGCCAGAAGTGGCAAACAGAAGTCCAAGACTCTGCATCGCCCGCCAGAAAATGTATCCTAGAGTACTCATTGAAAACAGCATATACCCGAAAAACGCTCCGAGAACCGGGCATCCGATCAATGGACAGATCATGGAATACAGGGTCAGCGGATCGCCGGTCTTCGTCCTCTCCCACGCGAGATACGCCAGCATAAATACTGTAAAGGCCACAGCGCCTCCGCCGCACCAGGGAGTCAGAGTCTTCTTCATTTCCTTGTTTGTATAGCTGAGGTCTTCAATAGAATAAAAGTTTGCGACCTTCGGATACAGATCTGGCATCAGAAATCTCGTGTGGCAGTACGGGCAGCCCTCAAACAGCGCCCGGATCTGGCTCACCGCTCCGCAGGACGGACAGGTACATGGTTCCGTTCCGTCCACCGTCGCCTCATTCGCGAAGGTGATCGTCTGGTATAAGATCTCTTTCTTCCGGAATTTTCCGATGATCCGGCCATCCCGGGAATAGGTCGTATTTCTCTGTGACGTGCGGAATTCTGTCACATTCGTATATTTCTTTCCGACCTTCGGCGGGATCGCGCCGGCTGAGGCCAGAAGACCCCGGAGTTCTATGGATGAATCTCTGTGAAGTCCGCGTTTTTCCAACCGCTTCCGCTGCTGGCCCAGAAAATACTTTGTGTCCTGGTTTCCGGTATCCGGGATCGGGCCGCCGGAAAGCCATTCGTTGTATTGTTTCAAGAAGCGGTTATACATCATGGATGCCTTTGTGTCGTGAACGCTCCCGTAGTTTTTCTGCCTGTTTTCCATAGTGTTTCCTTTAATTTCGATGAATGATCAGGTGCCGTATCTTTCATGCGTTATTCCAAGACTTATTGATCCAGCTCTTTCAACGCCGACCGCAGGATCATTTCCGCGTCTTCTGTCTCCCCAAGATACTCACCTTTTGTCCCGAAGACGATCATTCCCGTCTTCACTTCATCCCTGGACCGGTGGGCAAGGTGCCAGGCGGCGCGCTTTAAGAAGACATTTATCGTATCTTCTAAGATTCCCGCCTGTTTTAAATGGTCCATCGCCTCATCCGTCGTGTTGGATCCCTGAACTTTCTTTAGCAGTTCCAGATCCTCAGTCCCGGCTGACAGGGCACAGGAGAGCAAAGTGTCCATGCGGCCGTCCGCCTCCCTGGAGTGGGTGTTCATGATCCCGTTTCCGATCTTTACAAGTTTACCCATATGACCGGCGATCAGGATACCGGAAAAACCCAGTTCCGCGGCAAGGTCAATGGTCTTTCCGACGAAGTTGCTCATGGTGACGAGGGAATTCATAAATCCTTCCAGAAGTGATGGTTCTGTTTCCGTTGATAATTCTCCATAAGCTATCTGTTCTGCCTCAATAGCAGCACCCGTGTCCGCCGCGTTACTCCCTTGATGAGCATCGGTACAGAATTTACCATGTTCTACGATATACCTCTCTAAAAATCCCGCCCCCATATTTCCAGGCACTGCGATCACCCATTTTCTGTCCTCTGCCTTTAAGACATTTAGATGGGTGCGGATCGTCTCGACAAGTGCTTCCTCACTCATGGGCTCTACGATCCCGCTGGTCCCGAGAACGGAGATCCCGCCTTCGATGCCCAGGACCGGGTTGAAGGTCTTCTTCGCGGCTTCTACGCCTGCTGGAACCGATATTGTGATCGATACCGGGCGAAGCTCCCCGGCTTCCTCCAAAAGGGCGTAGACAGCATCCCGGATCATCTTTCTCGGTACGGAGTTAATTGCCGCGGCGCCTATAGGCTGATCGAGACCGGATTTTGTGACGCGACCGATGCCGATGCCGCCATCGATTCTGATGAGATCTTCCCGAGATTCCGCGTTGCGCTGAACAGGCCATTCTGTTTTCTGCCGCTTTCCCGCATTCAACTTCAAACTGCTTTCTGATCTTTCTCGAACAGTCCCGGAAACAGAATTTTCCAGGCGCGGCATATGAGCTTTTTCACAAAAACTTTTATCTTTCACAAACTCCGCCCGCGCATACACCAGGATCCCGTTCGTCACATCATAATCATCCCCAGCATCTTTCCGGACCGCGCACTCCGCCCAGCTGTCTCCGGATGTATTTTCCTCCAGCGACACGCAGACCGGAATCCCTTTCGGGGTCATGATCTCCTCCGTCTCCTTCCAGGACCCTGTGAGCAGAAATCGCACCGCCCCCTGGGACGCCAGAGCCGCGCAGGTCCCTGTGGTGTACCCGCATCTTAACTTTTTATGGTCTTTGTATACAAAGGTATCCATGTTTACCTCGCGATCTCGTTTCTGTCCGCCAGCAGTACCTCGAGAATTCCGTCCGCCGTGTAATCGGAAGCCGTCAGGGCATTCGTGACCCCGTATTCTGCCAGGACAGCCGCCGTCACCTTTCCGATGCAGACTGGTCTCACCGTCTCAAACAGAGATGCCGCTTCCGCCTCACGTCCCGCGAAGAATCCTCGGACACCGGAGCCGCTCTCAAACGTGATATAGTCGGCAGTTTTAAGTCTCGCAAGCTCCGTCTGTTCCACCTGAATATCGTAGATTGGAATATCATCAAACGCATATCCCTGTTCCGCCAGTGTCTCCGTGAGGACCTTCGAGCCCTGCTTTGCCCGCGGGATCAGAAGCTTTCCTGCCTCAGCACACGGACAGACCTTTTCCGAACCGGAAATGCTGTAGGCTATATTGGCGGCGGCAGTTTTTGCCCCAGAAGTCTTTCCATTCTCCTTCAGGTATTTTACAAGTCCGTCCGCAAGGGCCTTCGTCGTATATTCCTCCGGGATAAAGTCCGGCGTGATTCCGACACTCTCCAGATACTCTCCTGTTCCGCGCCCGACGGCAGCAAACTTAAGTGAACCGAGTTTTCTGAGATCCACACGTCTCTCTCGCATCCGGTCAAAGAAGATCCGGACTGCATTCCGGCTCGTAAAAATCACCCATCTGTAACGGGAAAGGTCCGCAAACGCCTGATCCAGCCGTTCCATGGACTCCCGTACCACAAGGGATTCCCCCGCGCGGACCGTCTTCGCCCCCTCATCGGACAGGCGGCTTATGATCCGTCCACGGACAGCCTCTGTTCCGGTGACTCCCACCGTAATTCCGGTAAGCGCGCCCGGCACCATGGACGTAAAGTGGAAGGCACATACCTCACCCACCGCGATGATTCCGGGAGGCATAAGCCCCGCCTTTCTCACAGCCTCAGGCAGATCCTTTAAGGATGCCCGAACAACGCGCATTCGGGACAGTGTTCCGTCCGTCACAACGGCTGCAGGCGTCTCCCCGTCTTTTCCGCCGTCTATGAGACGTTTCACGATCTCCTCAAGGTTCGAGAGTCCCATGAGGAAGATCAGGGTTCCCGGAAGCTTTGCGTACAGGCTGTAATCCCCGGAGAGTCCCTCACCGCCTTCGTGGGAGATATGTCCCGTAAAGACATGGAAATCTCTCGCGATATTCCGGTGGGTGACAGGGATTCCTGCCGCCTCCAGCGCCCCGATGGCTGAGGTAACGCCGGGGATCACTTCATAGGGGATTCCTGCTTCTGTGAGTGCCTGGATCTCCTCTCCGCCGCGACCGAACACAAAGGGATCTCCGCCCTTTAACCGGACGACCCGCTTTCCTTCGAGGGCCTTCTCCACCAGGATCCGGTTGATCTCCGACTGCTTTTTGATGTGGTGTCCGGCCTCTTTTCCAACATAGATCCGCTCACAGTCCTCCGGCACCAGAGAGAGCAGTTCCTCGGAGCCAAGACGGTCGTAGACAAGGACCTCCGCAGCCTTTAGGATCTGCTGTCCCTTTACCGTGATGAGCCCGCAGTTTCCAGGACCGGCTCCCACAAGATATGCCTTTCCTGCGGGAATATCCTCCGCGGTTCCCTGCTTTACGAGAAGTTCTGCAAGCTTCATGGAATCCTCCGGCGCTCCGGAGACCTTTGTGCGAATCACTCCGCTCTTTGCCTCCCGCATAAGGTCCATCCGGAACAGCCCATTCTCTTCCTTCGCATAAACGCCCACCGCCGCGGTGCAGCCGGCGCCTAAAAGGCGCAGCACTTTTCTCTCCGCGAACAGTGCCCGTTCCGCTTCTCTGTCATTAAATTTTTCCAGTATTTCCAGAACATTGCTGCCTTTTTTCGCCTCCACGGCGATGATTCCCTGGCCACCCGCCGGAATGAAGGTCTCCGGGTCAAGAAACTCAAAGGAAAATCTCGGATCCTCAAAAAGTCCCAGCCTCGAGAGTCCCGCCGCAGCCAGGATGATCCCGTCATACTCCCCCCGGTACAGCTTCTCAAGTCTCGTATCAACATTTCCGCGGAGCAGACGGCATTCCACATTCCCGTGTTCCAGGATCTGTACCTGCCGTCTCGGACTTCCCGTTCCGATGATCTTCGGGTTCCGAACAGTTGTTCTTCCTTTTACAGTGACGAGAACATCCCTCGGATCTTCCCGCTTTAAGACAGCCCCGATACAGAGCCCGTCGCTCAGATCCATCGGCATGTCCTTCGCGCTGTGGACCGCAAGATCGATATCCCCGTTTAAGAGGGACTGCTCAAACTCCTCCACGAAGGCACCTTTTCCTCCGAATGCCACCAGGGATGTCTTTAAGATCTTATCGCCCTTTGTCATCAGGGGAACCAGCTCACATTTTACCTCCGGGCATGCGGCCTCGATTGCCTCCGCCACCATGTTTGTCTGCACAAGCGCCAGCCTGCTCTTTCGCGTTCCGATCCGGACCGTCCGGCGTTTTATTGCTCCCATCCTTTACTGTTCCTCCCTGTCTTTTGCGATAATAAGGGAATAATATCCCGCGTCTTCCGGGATGTCGGCTGCACTTCGTATCAGCCGCTCACCCTCCATCCCGCAGTTTTCCACCATCCAGACAGGACACTCCGTGAGAAGAAGCTCCCGCTTCGCATCCGCGATCTTTTTCCCGGATTTCATCAAGATCTTTGTCCCTGAAAGCTTCAGCCCATCCTTCACCGGATAGGAGCCCGGCAGGATATGGATGGACTCCGCCTTCTCCCCCAGGGAGATCCCGAGCTTTGCCGCCGCCGCGCAGAAGGACGGAACTCCGTTAATCAGGACAGACTCGTATCCCAGAGCCAGAAGCTTTTTATGGACATAGCCATATGTGGAATAGACCGTCACATCCCCCAGTGTCAAAAACGCCACGGTCTTTCCCTGATCCATGAGGGCTGACAGGCTCTTCACCGCCGCCTCATGGCTCTCCTTCAGCACCGACTCGTTCTTCGTCATCGGGAATACCACAGGGATGACCTCCTTTTCATCGATCTCAGGGACCGCCCCCAGAGCGATCTGATATGCGGTACATGTCTCTTTTTCTTTCCCCGGGATCGCGATCACGTCCACCTCCCGGATCAGGCGCACCGCCTTCAATGTCATAAGCTCCGGGTCCCCCGGTCCCACTCCGATTCCATAGATCTTTCCCTGCATGTTGTTCTCCTTTATGTCCTGTTTCTTCAATTCTGTGCAGCCTTACCAGCCTTTCCGGCTGACATGCAATCTTCCTTCAGATTCTGCCGCTCATCTCTATTGGCCGTTAAAATTCCCCTGAAAGATTTCCGGCATCGGTCCTTTCCCTCTCAGGTATGTAAACAGCTCACTTAAAAGCCCCGCTCCTTCCGGAACTGCCTCATTAAATTCATGCTCCAGATGGTCCGTGATCACCTCACAGCCCGGTGTTGGCTGTTTCCTCATAAACATGCCGTGAATGACCCCATAGCTTCCCGTAAAACGCAGAAGGAAGCAGCAGAACCGTTTCGTGCGCTCACTCGAGTTGATAAACAGCCGGTTCATGGTCCGAAAGCTCATGATCGCCTTTGCCACCTTGATGGGATCCTCATCGAAGAGCCTCGATGATGCCCGCACGGTCTGGGCCGTGATCTTCAAATGACAGGTGAGGTTCGAGTGCAGCGGGCGCATATGCTCCCGCTCCAAAAGTCTCCGTTCCAGTTCCGTCTCGATCTCCGCGTGGGTGATCCCGGTGCGTTTCTCCTCTGCGTTCACGTAAGCGTGGACGCGGTTGTCGAGGCTGAAATGGCAGGCGACACCCATGAGATAGGCGATCATCTCGTCTCTCTCGTCCTTTGTCTCGGCCTCACGTACCAGCATTCGGCCACGTTCCATGAGCTTTGCAGCGGGTTCGCCGTGCATCCGCACACCTTTCTGGTTTACCTTGTTCTTTCCAAGTGCCTTGTAAAAGAACAGGATATCCGGCCCGTGAACCCCTAAAAGGAAGCAGTACCGCTCCTTCTTTATGATCCGTTTAATAACCGGATCGGCCTCCATATATACTTTTCTCCCATATAGATCATGCGCAAATGCTGCCGGCATGGATCTCATCTCCTTCGTAATATGCTCTGCATGACAAAAAATCCCGGTTATTCTGACAGTTCCCGGATTTGTCATGCAACTGAAAAAGCTGTGACAAAATGAATCGCCACAGCTTTACAAATCCTTATTTATTTGATCTCTGTCTTTCCGCCCATATACGGTCTTAATACTTCCGGAATTCTTACAGAACCGTCTGCCTGTAAGTTGTTCTCAAGGAAAGCGATTAACATTCTCGGCGGAGCCACAACTGTGTTATTTAAGGTATGTGCGAAATATTTCTTTCCATCCGGTCCATTTACACGGATTCTTAAACGTCTTGCCTGAGCGTCACCAAGGTTGGAGCAGCTTCCTACCTCAAAGTACTTCTTCTGTCTCGGAGACCATGCCTCAACGTCGACAGATTTTACCTTCAGGTCAGCAAGGTCACCGGAGCAGCATTCTAAGGTACGAACCGGGATATCCATGGAACGGAACAGATCTACCGTGTTCTGCCATAACTTGTCGAACCACATCTTGGATTCTTCCGGCTTGCAGACAACGATCATCTCCTGCTTCTCAAACTGGTGGATACGGTATACGCCGCGCTCCTCGATGCCGTGCGCACCCTTCTCCTTACGGAAGCACGGAGAATAGCTTGTTAAGGTCTTCGGAAGTTCCTCCTCCGGAATGATCTGGTCAATGAATTTACCGATCATGGAGTGCTCACTTGTACCGATCAGATACAGATCTTCTCCCTCGATCTTGTACATCATAGCGTCCATCTCAGCGAAGCTCATAACGCCTGTAACAACATCACTGCGGATCATGAACGGCGGTACACAGTATGTGAATCCACGGTCGATCATGAAATCTCTTGCGTATGCGATCACTGCAGAGTGAAGTCTCGCGATATCACCCATTAAGTAGTAGAAACCGTTGCCGGCAACTCTTCTCGCAGAGTCAAGATCGATACCATTAAATTTCTCCATGATCTCTGTGTGGTACGGGATCTCAAAATCCGGAACGACCGGATCACCGTACTTCTGGACTTCTACGTTCTCGCTGTCATCTTTACCGATCGGTACGGACGGATCGATGATATTCGGGATCGTCATCATGATCTTCTTGATGCGCTCCTCGAGATCTTTTTCTTTCTCCTCCAGCTCAGCAAGGTGGTCGGAAGCTGCTGTAACCTGTTTCTTAACTTCCTCAGCTTCTTCCTTCTTGCCCTGTCCCATCAATGCGCCGATCTGCTTGGAGATCTTATTTCTGCTTGCGCGGAGGTCATCAGCCTCTTTCTTTACTTTTCTGTTCTCCTCGTCCAGTTCGATCACTTCGTCTACTAACGGAAGCTTTGCGTCCTGAAATTTATTCCGGATATTCTGCTTTACGATTTCCGGATTTTCTCTTACAAATCTTAAATCTAACATGAGCTTTTCTCCTTATTCTGTAACGGTTTCATCTCTTTGCGGTTAAGTCCATGCAGAAAATGGCAGACTTGACCGTTTTCCCTTGTAAAACACGCTTTGGTAAAAATATATCATATTTCTCTGAGAAAAGGAAGGGGATTCCCCCTACTTTTTTATCAGTTTGCCAAGAATCTTCTCAAAACAGACACCGTTCGCATGGGGGATCTGCTCCTCATCGGAGACTTTGATGCACTCTTTTACGAATCCCGCCGCCTGACTCACCGCCTCCGGGAGGGACTTCCCGTTTAATAATGCGCCTGCCACAACAGAGGAAAATACATCTCCGGTTCCCGGACGTTCTCCACCGGAGGACCTTGTCCGGATAAATTTCGCATCATACTGTCCCTGTTCCAGAACCACATTTGTGTAACAGCTTCCCTCACGCACTCCTGTGATGACAACAGATTTTGCACCCATGAGCCTCAGCATCATCGCCATGTTTAAGAGTTCTTTTCTCGTCCAGTTTTCTTCTTTATACGGTGTATCTGTGAGGATACAGCACTCCGTCACGTTTGGGAGAACAACGTCCGCCATGCAGACAAGCTCCTTCATCTGCTCGCACATCTCCGGCGTATAAGTCTCATAGGCATGTCCATGATCCCCCATCACCGGATCCACGACAACAAACGTTTTCTCTGCCTTTAATTTCTGAACGATCTCCATGACGATCCCGATCTGGGCCTCTGACCCGAGAAATCCCGTTGCGATCGCGTCGAAGGAAAGTCCAAGTTCTTTCCATTTGTCCGTATATGTGGTCATTTTTTCCGTATAGTCATCGAAAAAGTAAACCGGAAATTCCGTATGGTTTGAAAGGATCGCCGTCGGTACCGGACAGCACTGATGACCCATCGCTGATAAAACAGGAATAGCCACTGTTAATGAACAGCGGCCATAACCTGAAAGATCATTGATCACAGCAATCTTCTTCTGCATAAATTTATCTTCCAATCTTTTTAATTAAGCTCTCTCCGCAGTGATAAAACCTGCCCTTTTTAACGCCGGGCGAAGCGCCGCATAAAGAACGACTGCAATCACGGAGTTGATCACCGCGTTGATGATCGTGGTGTAGGTTGTGATCGCTAACAGCGCTTTGATCGCGGATGCTGCCTTATCAGCATTCGGGAATAATAAGGTATACCATACATACTTTAATGCCGGCTCAAAAAAGCAGTTGAAACCGAGACCACAGACAGCCGCGATCGCGGACCAGCGGATCACATAGGCGTGGTCATGCTCATCGGAAAGCTTTGCGATCTTGTGTGCAACAAGACCGACGATAAGACCGATCACAAGCTTCGTGATAAAGGTTCTCGGTGCGGATGCCGCATAACCGCCGACGATATCAGCGATAGATAAACCGACAGCGCCGGAAAGTCCGCCATATACACCGCCGAGAAGGTACGCGGAAAGTACAACAAAGGCATTGCCGATATGGATCTTTGTTCCGCTGGCTGAGATCGCCGGGAACACGGCATATCCGATATAGCAGAGCGCAGCCATCAGGCCAGCCTGCGCAATTTTCATTAACTGTCCATTCTTTTCT
>CAKRNI010000048.1 GCA_934370915.1 uncultured Lachnospiraceae bacterium | reverse complement strand
ATCGTTGCGATTTCTGACGGGGACAGACTTTTGATGTCCAGATACCGCGTGAACAACAACCCGTACCGCGGATACGCACTGATCGCCGGTTTCGTGGAGATCGGAGAGAGCTTTGAGGAGACGATCCACCGTGAGGTCATGGAGGAAGTCGGACTGAAGGTTAAGAATATCCGCTATTATAAGAGCCAGCCGTGGGCATTTTCCGACACGGAGATGATTGGGTTCTTTGCGGAGCTTGATGGACCGGATAAGATCAAGCTTCAGGAGGATGAGCTCTCTGAGGCCGGTTGGTATCACCGCGATGAGATCCCGGATGAGACCATGATGAACAGCATCGGAAGCGAGCTTAAGATGATATTTAAGTATGGAAGCCTTGAGAAATTTTATGAGGTGACGGGATATCAGGACCAGAATTAGGGACTTGTGGAACCGCATGCAGAGGACGGCTGAGCCTGTGTAAGGAAAAATGAGAAGCTGAAAAGAGCCGGAACCTGGATTTCGTGATCGATCGAAATTCAGGCCCCGGCTCTTTTGGCAGATAAGACGAGCTGGACCTTTGGAAGTACCAGAATATGAATGGATCAGTTTCCGGATCAGGCCTTGCGGAAGGTCCGCGAGAATTCCAGAAATTCTCTCAGGGTATCCGGCATATCCTGGGGATGGCAGCAGAAACCGACGACACGTTTTGGAATCGGAACATCTAACGGGATCTCGATGAGGGTTCCGCTTTTTAAGTCGTCTTCGATGAAATCCCGGATGACACAGCCAATTCCGAGGCCGATCCGGGAGAACTCGATGAGGAGCTCCATATCGGTGGTCTCGAGGATCTGATTGATCTCGATCTGGTTTTCAGACAGGTAGGAATCCACATGCTTCCGGCTCATATTGGAGCGGTTTAAGAGCATGATATTCCCGGTTCTGAAGATATTGGTGTCATTTCCTTCCCTCAGATGAAAATTCTCCAGATAAGCCGGAGTACAGACGAAGGCATCGCTGATCTCCATCACCGGCTGGAAATGGAGGCCCTTTCTGTTTTTTGGTTCCGCCACGAGACCGATATCGATCTTTCTGGCCTCGAGCATGTCGAGAGTCTGGTAGGTGGACTGGCTCTCGATGGCAATGTTCACGTGCGGATATTTTCCGATGAATCCTTTTAAGTAAGGGAGAAGTACGTATTTGCACAGGGTGTTGCTGACGCCGATCTTCAGGTTTCCGATGTGGAAATCATGGATCCTTTTCAGCTCGCGCTCGCCGCGTCCGATGGAGTCGAAGGCGGTGTTCACGTGCTGGAAGAGGATGCTGCCTTCCCTTGTGAGCTGGACGCCGCGGGAATTCCGGTTGAAGAGCCGGATGCCGAGACTTTCCTCAAGCTTGCTGATGGCTTTGCTGATAGCGGGCTGGCTGATATAGAGCTCTTTGGCAGCGCGGGAGATATTGCCGCAGCGGGCTACTTCATAGAAGATTTTGTATTGTGACAGATGCTGTTCCATAAAAAATACTGCCGTCCGTTCCGGGACCGCAGGAGCATAACCCCCTTTCATACGTGGTATTCGTATTATTTATGTCTATTATATAGAATCTGGACGGGAGATGTCAATATGAAATGTGGAGATTGCGGATCTGCGATCGCGTGGACTTATGCGATCGCGCATAAGTCCAGCTCTTTCTTTAAAATATCACGGACAGCGTCAAGGATCCCGAGATGCGTTTCGAGATCGAGCCGGTCGACGGTCATCTCACGTTTCCTGGTGCATCCGTCGACGCTCCCGGCAGCTACGGCGAGGCGGAGAGCCTCGGTTTCTTCTTCACGGGTCGGGAGAAGGTCCTTTTCAGCGATAAGGGAGCAGAGGGCGGCGATGCCGGTTCCCCACCAGTTGGAGACACCGCAGGCGAGAGTGATATCGGCGCTTTCGGCGGTGCAGATCGTTTCGCCGAAGGGGACAAAGCGTTCGATCACATCGCGGTAGGTTCCCATCCCCATCTCGTTGCCGCCGTCACCGATGGAGATCGTGGTGGCTCCGGCTTTTTTTGCCTCGGAGAGGAAGAGAGAGGAGTCAGTGATCATGTCATCGAGGATCTCACCGCGCATGCTGTGATAGTGGCCGTTGGCAGCCTTTCCTGGGCGTTCCAGAGAGATAAAATGGGTCGGTTCAAAGGTTTTGATGCAGCTTCGGATGAATTCAGCGGTGTCGGTCTTTGGCAGCATCAGGAGTTTCGCTTTTGGGGCACGGCAGCAGATAACATCGCTTACGATCGAAAATGCAGGTTCGTCGGTGATCACGAGCACGGATGCGCCGAGGGCAGTCAGGGCAGCGGCGATATCAGCGGTGCCGAGAGGACCGTCAGTCTCGCCTACATAGGAGCCGTCCTCAAGCCGGACCGGAAAGCCGGTTAAGAGAATTACGCGGCGGGCCAGAGTGAGAGCGGTCAGGGTTTCCCGGATCGGATTGTCCGGGAGTTCGTTTAAGAGTCCGCGGTTTCCGAAATCCTGTTTCATAATGGTATCCAGATCTTTAAAAAATGTCATGGTAATCATCCTCCAAATATGTTTGATGCGGGGGAAAACTTTTTTCGCTGCCGTGTATCGGAAACGGGCGATACGGACCGTTTTCCGGATTTTGGGCAACAAAAAAAGCCACTGATCCCCTGTATGGAAGATTCATGGCTCTTATTTACGGAGGGAACATCCGGGCAGGAGTCCCGATAAATAAAAGAATCTGTTTTCGCTGTCTTTAGTTTAGTAGAAATGCATAGAAAAGTCAATGGAAAATGGGATGATTTTGTGATATACTATGTAACGGGCGCAAAAGTAAAACGAGCGGTACCGCAGATGACATTTGTTTTTCATGAACCGTCAGCGGGCAGGTCAGTCACTATGAGCGAATTCTTATATCGGGGAGTAAAAAAGGGGTATACTATATGGAAAACAAAAACACGATCCTCGTGGTCGGTCAGGCAAAGCCGAGCAGGGAGGACGCAATCTACAACCTCCACGGGGAATTTTATATCAGCCTGATCGTGGAGCGTGATACGGGGAAAATTCTGGAGCTGGACTGCAATACGATCCTTGAGGTGACGAAGCAGTTCGTGGCATCCATGTTTGTGGGGAAAAGTTTAAAGACGGACGTTCCGCTGATCGAGAAGGAGATCCGGGAGCGTTATTTCGCGCTGACACAGAAGCCGCTGATCGCGTGCATGAAGGACGCATGCAACCGGTATCTCACCGCGATCGGGGAAAACCGTGGAAAATGATTGTACAGATGTGAAAACAAGAGAGTAGAAATTTTAACATTATTAAGCCGGAGGTTTCCTCCGGTTGTTTTTTTCTTGTTTTTTATGAGACCGATTGACAATAAAAAAAATCATGATAAAGTTAGGAAGGTCGTTTTCCCAACACCCCATACAAAACGACAAAGAATCAGAAAACAATGGAATGATTCGGCAAAATAAATCATTTGATCTATCAAATCAAACAATACCGGATCATTGCAGAAACAGTATGAAAAAGGAGTACCCCACTTATGAGTTCCTGGAATGATGTTACCAAAAAGGTACGTGAATTGCGGAAAAACTTTGCTGTCCGCTGTGTAATTTCCTTCGTGGCAGTTCTGGCATCTGCCCTTTTGCAGTCCTATGTGATTCTGGCATTTATCCGTCCGGCAGGACTTTTGTCCAGCGGTTTTACAGGTCTTGCGATCCTGATCGACCGGATTACGGAGCTGTACGGTTTTTCTGTGTCAACGTCCTTAGCACTCGTTGTTTTGAACCTGCCGGTTGCCCTGCTGTGCTGCCGCAGCATCAATGTAAAATTCACAGTATTTTCCCTGCTGCAGGTATTTTTCGCCAGCTTTTTCTTAAAAGTCTGCCATTACACTCCGTTATTTGATGATCTGACCTTAAACGTGATCTTCGGAGGTGTGCTTTACGGTTTGTCTGTTGTCCTTTCCTTAAAGGGAAACGCGTCCACCGGCGGTACCGACTTTATTGCCCTCTATGTTTCCAATAAGACCGGAAAGTCCATCTGGAACTACGTGTTTATGGGAAATGTGTGCATCCTCGTGATCTTCGGACACATGTTCGGATGGGAGTACGCAGGATATTCCATCCTGTTCCAATTTATCTCCACAAAGATGATCTCCACCTTCCATCACCGCTATGACCGTGTGACCTTACAGATCACAACCTGCAAAGCGGAAGAGATCATGAAGACTTATGTCAGCAAGTACCATCACGGGATCTCCTGTGTGGATGCCGTCGGCGGATACAGCCACAAAAAGATGTCCCTGCTCCACACCGTGATTTCCTCCTATGAGATCAACGATATCGTCCAGCTGATCCAGGAGGTAGATGAGCATGTGATCATCAATGTGTTCAAAACAGAAAATTTCTACGGCGGATTTTACAGAGAGTCTCTGGACTGATCTGCAAATCAAAAGATATTCCCCAGAAGACATGCCTCATATTTTGAGATGGTGTTTTCTGGGGATTTTTGTCATCCTCCCGAAAAAATCTACCTATGGCAGATTCTGCAGGCGCATTTACCGCCTACACCTCCTCTCCAGCACCGTTACCGCCTGATACAGGATCGCAGACAGGATACAGAGGATCACGATGGACATGATCACAAGGTCTAATTTAAAGACCTGGCTGCCGTAGATGATGAGAAAGCCGAGGCCTGCCTGGGCGGAGAGAAACTCGCCGATGATGACACCCACGAGGCAGAGGCCGATGTTGACCTTCATGTTGCTGATGATGAGCGGAACGGAGCCGGGCAGCAGGACCTTTGTGAGGACATCCTTCCGTTTTCCGCCCAGCGTATAGATCAGCCGGATCTGGTCCGGGTCCATGGAGAGAAAACCGTTGTAGAGTGTTAAGACCGAGCCGAATACCGCCACGGAGACTGCCGCCGTGATGATCGTTTTCATGTTGTTGCCCAGCCACACGATGAGCACCGGAGCGAGAGCGGACTTCGGCAGGCTGTTCAGCATCACAAGATAGGGCTCTAAGATCTTCGCAAGCCGCCGGCTGGACCAGAGAGCCACAGCGCCGAAAATCCCGATTCCTGTCACAAGGAAAAAGCTGAAAAGCGTCTCCAGAATCGTGATGCCCATGTGATAAAAGATCGTCCGGTCCGCGGTCATGGAAAGAAAACAGGAGAGTACACGGGACGGGGAACTGAAAATAAAATCATTTAAGATCCCGATCCGTGCGCTGACCTCCCAGGAAAAAAGAAACAGGACCAGAAACAAGACCCTGCAGACAAAGATCTGTCTTCGGATTCGCCGTTCCCCCTGAAGATATCGGTACTGCGCGGGGGAGACCGCAAGATCCGTCGCCGGGATCACAGCCCGGTGCCTGCGCAGGATCAAAGAAGTGATATTATGAAATTTCATCCGGCTCACCTCCAACATTGACAGCATTCATGTGCCCGTTTCCATCTGCTGGTGTATTCTCATCACCGGATTCCGTTCCATTGATAATATCTGTATCTCCAGATCCGGCCCCATCGATCATTGACACATCATCCACGTCCCCATTCCCAAGAATCTTCCACAATTCATTAAAATAAGAAGAAAACTCCGGATAATTCCTCCGCTTCAAAGGACTCACCTCATGGTTCGGAAACTGTATCACAAGTTCCCCCTTGATCGTCCCGGGCCGGCTGGTCAGAACCAGGATCCGGTCCGCCGCACTTACCGCTTCAGAAAGATCATGGGTGATCAGAATCGCCGTCTTCCTACGGCTTCGGATGATCGAACTGATGTCATCACAGACCGAGAGTCTTGTCTGATAATCCAGAGCAGAAAACGGTTCATCAAGAAGCAGAAGGTCCGGTTCTAATGCAAGAGTCCGGATTAATGCGGCCCGCTGCCGCATGCCCCCGGAAAGCTCCGACGGATGCGCATCATAGAAAGACCGGAGTCCGTAGGAATCCAGAAGTTCTTTTACCCGGCTCAAATGCTCAGGATCACGCTTCCTTCGCACCTCAAGTCCAAGAGAGACATTCGAGAGGACCGTCCGCCATTCCAACAGATGATCTCTCTGCAGCATGTACCCGATCCCGGAAACTCCCCTCGCGACCGGAGTCCCGTCGAAAAGAATCTTCCCCCTCTCAGGGACTAAAAGTCCGGAAAGCAGAGAAAGCAGTGTAGACTTCCCGCACCCGGATGGCCCGACAATACAGAGAAACTCGCCGGAATTGACGTGAAACGATATATCAGAAAGGGCCTTTGTTTCTCCCTCCAACGTGTGGTAGGAGTAATTCACCCCTTTAACTTCCAATTTCGGAGTCATGGACACCTCGCTCAAAAGTACTTACTATAAAATATGTAAAAACCTCTTATCCGTGAGCCAACCGTAAAAAACAACAACACAGCCACACCTCATAGCACAGCGCAGACCAGTCTGCACGTACCCCCACCCAAAACCGTAAGAATTCCGAAAGAAAACCAACAGATAAAAGACCGATGATAGATATATTTTTATGCTATACTGAATTTCAGCGTTAAAAACACACATTTGACAGACAGAACTCTGGGAGGAAAGTATGAGCAGTGAAGAAAAAATTTCACCGGAAGAATTTGACAAAGAGCTGGAAGCCCTGTTAACCGGAAAAGAAAAGAAGAAGAAACCCCATAAAAAGAAGATCATGGTCGCTGTTGCCGCTCTGGTTATCCTCGGAATCGCGGGAATGAAACTTTTCACCGGCGGAACAGACATGGTTTCGGTGGTGGACACCGTGAAACCGGTACGAAAAACGATCCAGAACCGCCTTACAGTCACCGGACCCGTATCCGGAACCGACAGCGTGGACGTAGTATCAAACCTTCATGCCGAGATCCTGGAGATCCCTGTAAAAGAAGGCGATAAAGTCACCAAAGGCCAGACCTTGGCTGTCCTCGACGACTCTGATGCAAAAAAAGAAGCCGACATCGCCAGAAACGATTACGACCTCGCAGTCAGCACCTGCAAAGAAAAAGATAAAGAGGCAAGAAACGGCTACGCCAAAGCTCTCCAGGATCTAAAGACTGCCCAGAACAACTACAACCGCACAAAAGCTCTCTACGACGGCGGCAGCGTCCCACTGGTGGACCTCGAGACCGCCGAAAACGGTCTCCATGATGCGGAGCGGGAAAAAGACGCCTATACCGTAAAAAACGGATCCGCTGTTGCGGATGATTCCTATCGGCTCCAGATTGAAAAAGCAAAATTCGATTACGAAAAAGCCAAAGAACAGTTAGAGAACACCGTCCTGAAAGCCCCTATCGACGGCACGGTCGTCCGCGTCAACACAAAAGTCGGCCGTTTTGCGGATAAAATGGAAAACGATGCCCCGCTCTTCGTGATCGAAAACCTTGATAATCTGGAATTAGAGATCAAAGTCAGCGAATATTCCATCGGAAAAGTTGAAGTTGGACAGGAAGCCGAGATCACCGCGGATATCCTGAATGGAGAACCCGTTTACGGAAAAGTCGCATCTATCTCCCCGACCGGGGAAGAAAAGGGCGGCGGTTCCAGCGAACGGGTGATCCCGACGAAAATCCAGATCACGGACAACAACACAAAGCTTATCGCCGGGATCACGGCGCGGGCGTCCATTATTTTAGAAGAGTCAGAAGATGCCATCACAGTGCCTGTCTCTGCAGTGTTTGAAAAAGACGGAAATAACTATGTTCAGGAGATCACGGACGGAACTGTCTCCTGGATTCCGGTAGATATCGGTGTGGAAGGAGATGTGGATATGGAGATCATTCCGGCAGACGGCAATACTCTCGACGAAACCTCCGTTCTCATCGCGTCCCCGGGAGAGCAGTACCCAGAAGGAATGGCAGTCACCTCGTCCATCGGACAGGGGGAATAGCCTATGTTTAAGAAAATGACAGAGTTCCGCTATTTGACAGAAAACGTGACCGATGAGCTGATTCGGCTGGAAAACCTCGTAAAGATCTACGATACCGGAGCAATCCGTGTCCTCGGTTTAAAAAAGATCGACCTGACGATCCGCCGCGGCGAATTCGTTGCGGTCATGGGACATTCCGGTTCCGGAAAATCTACGCTGATGAATATCTTAGGCTGTCTGGACCGTCCGTCATTGGGGCATTATTACCTCGACGGAATCGACACGGCAGCCCTGTCTCCGGACGAGCTCTCGGCAGTGAGAAATAAGAAAATAGGTTTTGTGTTCCAGTCTTTCAACCTGATCTCCCGGACATCTGCGCTGAAAAATGTAGAACTTCCCATGACTTACGCGAGAATCCCCAGGAAAAAACGGACAGAGCGGGCCATGGAGCTTTTAGACTGTGTGGGACTTGCGGAACGCGCAGGTCATATGCCGAATGAGATGTCCGGCGGACAGAGACAGCGCGTAGCTATTGCGAGAGCCCTGGCGAACGAGCCGCCGCTGATCCTTGCAGATGAACCGACCGGAAACCTTGACACAGCGGCCTCCATCGAGATCATGGAGATATTCTCGGAGCTCCACAAGGCGGGAGCCACGGTGATCGTTGTCACCCACGAAGAAAACATCGCGGCCTTCACAGACCGGATCATCCACTTCTCGGATGGTCAGATCATAAAGGATGAAATCAACGAAAATCCGACAAAAGGAAGCGGCAGGATTCACATGAAGGGCCTTTACAGACACTTTGGCAAAGCAGCCGGAACAGAGAGCGGGGTGGTCAGATGTTAGGTGAAAATATGATCATGGCCTTCCATGCCATCCGGGCCAACAAAATGCGGTCTTTTCTGACAATGCTGGGCATTATCATCGGAATTGGCTCTGTGATCTCGATCGTCTCCATCGGTGATACCATGCGCAGCCTGTTTTCCGACCTCTATAAGGATGCCGGGGCAACTCAGGCTGTGGTGTCCATCGGATACAATGTAGAGGATGTGCGGGACAGCGATTATTTTACTCTGGATGAGCTGGATAAGATCCGTGAGGTTTTCGGGGATGAGATCGCCTACATCGACAGCTATGCCAGCACGAACGCGAATGTACTTGCAGGACGGACGAATATGAAATTCGATCTTCAGGGGATCGACTGGGGCTATAACGATGTGCAGCCGGTGACCATGGTCTCCGGACGTTATTTAAACGAGGGGGATATCCTTGGACGGAAGAAAAATGTGGTGATGGAGGCAGAGAGTGCCGGAAAGCTTTTCGGGACGGAGAACGCGGTCGGAAAGACATTCCGGACAACGGTCTACGGGGATACGGACATCTACACAGTAGTTGGCGTCTATAAAAAGGAGATGAGCGCCTTTCAGAAGCTCCTGATGGGCGGTTCCGGTGACACAGGATCCGCATATATCCCGTACACACTGCTCACGTGGCCAAATGATCAGTTCTTTTATTGCCGTCTCTACGCGAAGGACGGAACAGACATGGTGGATTTCATGTCCAGGCTGACGGCATATTTGGGAAAATTAAAGGACAGGAAGGCTGACGATTTCTATACGAGCACGGTAGCGGACGAGATGGGAAGCATCGACAGCCTCATGGGCGGACTTTCCATGGCTGTCGGCGGAATCGCCGCGATCTCCCTGCTCGTCGGTGGTATCGGAATCATGAATATTATGCTGGTATCCGTCACAGAGAGGACCCGCGAGATTGGTATCAGAAAGGCGCTCGGCGCGAGAACCAGGGATGTCCTGATCCAGTTTCTCACAGAGTCCGCGATCCTGTCCGCACTGGGCGGAATCATCGGAGTTCTGCTCGCCGTGAGTCTCGTGACAGCGGGCGGTGCGGTGCTTGGACTTCCCGTGGTGATCAAGCCGGGGATCATTATTCTTGCGGTATCCTTTTCCGCAGTGGTCGGAATTTTCTTTGGAATCTATCCGGCATCGAAAGCTGCAAAGGCAGATCCGATCGACGCGCTGAGGTATGAATAAAGAAAAACTCCCCGCAGGACATGGAGTGTGATCCTGCGGGGAGTTTTATATTCAGATGAGTTCCTGTATAATTATTCTACAAGTGCGCCGTTCATATCAACGGTGTATCCGTCCGGAGTCACGCAGTCTACCATGAGAGTGCCCTTGAATCCGTCGCCTTCCTCGTGGAAGTAGTACCAGTTGCCGTTGATCTCGTGCCATCCGGTGAAGAGGGCACCTGTCTTAAGATCCATGTAGTACCAGTTGCCGTCGTCCTTGATCCAGCCGGTCTGCATGATGTTGTCATGACCGAAATAGTACCAGGTTCCGTCGATCTCCAGCCAGTAATCGGTAGCTTCGAGACCTTCCGCAAAGTGATATTTGTATGTACCGTCAGAGAGCTTCTCCCAGGCACCGCCTGCCGGAGATTTTAAGCCGCGGCGGCGTCCGCCGTTTGTGCTGCGCTGATACTTGGCAGAAACTGTTGTTTCGTCTGTTGTTTCAGCAGCCTGTGCTGTGATCATGGTTCCGAGAGCCAGTGTTGCAGCGAGAGCTGCGATACAAATTTTTTTCATAAAACGTGCCTCCTGGGATTTCGTTTTTAGTACAAACATACACATAAAATATATGCAGATCTGTCCTTTTTATATAGATATATCCTAATATGGAAATGGAAAAGAGTCAATAAAATTTCTATGGAATTTTGGGAAAAATATGGCAAAACGGTAAAACTATCAGGAATGAAAGACCGGGGAATATTTGATGGGTCTGTATGTACAGAAAAGTATTGTCATTTTTTTTTGAGTGTGATAAAATGAGTGGCACAGTTTTTAATATTTATGCTTGCTTTGACGGAGGCAGATATGAAATATAAGTGTCTGATCTTTGACCTGGACGGAACGCTGATAAATTCGATCCATGCGTTGACCTACTGCACGAACCTTTCTCTGGAGAAATTTGGTCTCGGTCCTTTGACGGAGAAGCAGATGATGACCATCGTCGGCGACGGATATAAGATGCAGATGAGACGATCCCTTGCGGCCTGCGGGGATACGGATGAGGCGCATTATGAGGCGATCCTTCCTGTATATATGGAAATTTTCGGGAAATACTGCAATTATGAGATGCATCCCTACGATGGGATCCTGAAGCTCACCGCAAAGGCAAAAGAGCTGGGCTTAAAGATCGCTGTTGTATCCAACAAACCGGACGCACAGGCGAAAAAGACCGTGGAGTATGTATTCGGAGCAGGATATTTCGATACGGTGATCGGGGAGCAGGAAGGCGTTCCGAAGAAGCCGGATCCGTCCGGAGCGTTAAAAGCGGCCAGGATCTGCGGCGCGGATCCGTCCGAGTGTCTGTATTTCGGGGATACGAATACGGATATGAAGACCGGGAAGAACGCGAAGATGACGACGGTGGGAGTTCTCTGGGGATTCCGGGGCCGGGAGGAGCTTGCGGCGTTCCATCCGGAGTTTCTGTTGGAGAAACCGTTGGATATCTTAACTGAGATTGAAAGATAGCTGTTTGGCGGACCTGTGTAGATACGGCATGGCTGATCAATGGGTCATAAAAAATAAAAGACAGTAACATGAAAATTCGGACCTTGTGCGGGCTATGCTTAGAATATCAGTCTGCACGTTAGATACCGGAGGAAATGGATTGAAAGATTTTAGAAAAACAAGAGGAAAACAGATAGAAGCATGGCTCATCGCAGCGATGTTTCTTTTTGGTTCGTTGACGGGCTGTTCTCTCACAGGGGACACACACGGAGATGTGGAAGCTTCGGAAAATGGGAAACTGAAGGTTGTAACGACCCTGTTTCCATACTATGATTTCACAAGACAGATCGCAGGAGATAAGGTAAACCTTTCCATGGTGATCCCGGCGGGGCAGGACAGCCACTCCTTCGAGCCGACGCCGGCGGATATCCGCCTGATCCAGAACGCGGATCTTCTGATCTGCAATGGGGGTGCCATGGAGCAGTGGGTGAGTCAGGTCGTATCATCGCTGGATTCCGAGAGCCTCAAGGTGATCACGATGATGGACTATGTGGATATCGTGGAGGAGGAAGTCGTGGAAGGTATGGAAGATAGCGGTGAGGAACATCACCACGATCACAGCCATGCAGCTGCGGACGATACCCATGAGGATCATGACCATGACGAGGCGTTCCATGCAGATGACGAAGATCATGATCATGCCGCAGAGGATCATGATCACACGGATGATGAGCACGATCACTCTGCGGAAACTCAGAAGCACACGGATGATGGGCACGATCACGCAGCCGAAGATCACAACCACGACGATGATGCGGCTTACGAGATCGAGTACGATGAGCACATCTGGACCTCCCCGGTGAATGCCATGAAAATCACCCAGGTGATCGCGGATACGCTTAAGGAGATGGATCCGGCGGATTCGGATACGTTTGCGGCAAACGCTGAGGATTATATTGGAAAGCTCAAAAACCTTGACCAGGAATTCCGCGATGTGGTAAACGGCGCGGACTTGGACCTCATTGTCATGGCGGACAAGTTTCCGCTCCGCTACTTTGCGGACACCTACGGACTCCGCTACCGGGCGGCGTTCTCCGGCTGCTCCTCCGACACGGAGCCAAGTGCCAAAACCATCGCCTATCTGATCGACAAGGTGCGGGAGGAACAGATCCCGGCGGTCTACTATCTGGAACTTTCCAGCCACCGGGTGGCGGAGATCATCAGCGAGGAGACCGGTGCGAAACCGCTGTTATTCCACTCCTGCCACAACGTGACGAGAAGAGAGTTTGATAACGGCGTCACCTATCTGGAGCTGATGGAACAGAATGTTGTCAATTTACGGGAAGGACTTTATCGATGAACCAGCCATTATTAAAATGTGAACATGTGGATTTTGGATATGAAAACTATGACGTGGTGAAGGACGTGTCCATGGAGATCGTTTCTGGAGATTACCTCTGCATTGTCGGTGAGAACGGATCCGGAAAGAGCACCCTGATGAAGGGGCTTCTGGGGCTGATAAAGCCTACCGGCGGTGTCCTGACGCTGGCGGATGAATTAAAAAGGTCCGGGATCGGTTATCTCCCGCAGCAGACTCCGGCCCAGAAAGACTTTCCGGCGACAGTCCAGGAGGTTGTAATTTCCGGCTGTCTCGGAAAGAGGGGAAACCGCCCGTTTTATTCCCTGGAAGAGCGGAAGATCGCAGCGGCCAACATGGAAAAGCTTGGGATCACAGATCTCAGGAAGAGCTGCTACCGGGATCTCTCCGGCGGACAGAAGCAGCGCGCGCTGATCGCAAGGGCGCTCTGCGCTACAGATAAACTTCTGATTCTGGACGAGCCGATTACCGGTCTCGATCCGGCATCCACTCAGGACTTCTACACCGTGATCCGCCATTTAAACAGGGATGAGAAGGTGGCGGTTCTCATGGTCTCCCACGATATCGGAAATATCGTGACACAGGCCAACAAGATCCTGCAGTTGAAACAGACGGTCCAGTTTTACGGAACCGTGGAAGAGTATAAGAAATCGGAATTCGGAAGGGAATTCCTCGGAGGTGAGAACTAAATGGGACTTTTACAGGAAATGTTTTCCTATCCGTTTCTCGTGCGGGCGATGATCGGCGGGATCTGTATCTCGCTCTGCGCGTCACTTCTGGGCGTGAGCCTTGTACTGAAACGGTATTCAATGATCGGTGACGGGCTGTCCCATGTTTCCTTCGGGGCACTCTCCATCGCGGTGGCCTTTAACTGGGCGCCTCTCGCGGTGTCAATCCCGGTGGTGGCGGCTGCGGCGGTCCTGCTTCTTCGAATCACGGGAAACGGAAAGATCAAGAGTGATGCTGCGATCGCCATGATCTCCGCCGGATCTCTCGCCATCGGCATCATCGTCACATCCCTGACAACGGGAATGACGACGGATGTGAGCAGCTACATGTTCGGAAGCATCTTAGCCATGAGCCGCGAGGACATGTACTTAAGCGTGGTGCTGTCACTGGTGGTCCTCGGCATGTTTGTGATCTGCTATAACAAGGTCTTTGCGGTGACATTTGATGAGAGCTTCGCAAAGGCGACAGGTGTGCGGGTCTCTGCCTATAACCTGCTGATCGCGGTCCTGACTGCGATCACCATCGTTCTCGGCATGAGGATGATGGGGGCCATGCTGATCTCAAGCCTCGTAATCTTCCCGGCACTGACCTCCATGCGGGTGTTCAAAAGCTTCCTCGGAGTTGTAGTCTCCGCGGGCGTTGTGTCGGTGGTGTGCTTCTTTATCGGACTCGTTCTTTCCTATGTGTATTCGATTCCGGCGGGAGCAAGCGTCGTTGTGGTGAACCTGGCGATGTTCGGGGTGTTCAGTATTGCACAGTTTGTGAAGCAGTCGAGATAAAAAAGGACAGCGGAATTTCAGCGGATATGTGTTCTGGTGCGGCTGGATTCGAGTGAGCTGGCAGACTGAGAGAAAAAAGATAT
>CAKRNI010000047.1 GCA_934370915.1 uncultured Lachnospiraceae bacterium | reverse complement strand
CTGGATACGGCGCAGATCAAGGGCGTTGACTCCACAGTCCGCGAGACGCTTGTGGAGATGGATAAAAACTCCAGATTGTATGTGACGGAGCGCCTCATGACCGAGGGAGACCAGACGGCGGAGTCCAACATTGAGGTACGCTTAAACGGCGAGGACAGCTCCGCCCAGATCATCTCCAGATCCGTCGGAAAGGGCAATTCCGTCCAGACATTCCACCCGAAGGCGGTGGGAAACAACAAATGTCAGGCACATATCCAGTGCGACTCCATCATCATGGATCACGCCGAGATCGGCTCCATCCCGGAGATCCGCGCGAGAGATCTCAACGCGGCGATCATCCATGAGGCGGCCATCGGACGAATCAACGATGAGCAGCTCTTAAAGCTTCGGACGCTGGGACTTACCGAGGAAGAGGCGGAGAGCGTTATTATTGAGAACTTCCTGAACTAAAATCGAAAGGTTATGCATAATAAAAGCAGGTCTGCAGGTGAAAAACACCGATGTAGACCTGCTTTTTTTCGCAATTACACGTCAGAAATGCAGATGTAAGCAGAATTGTAACTGTTCAGTAGGTCGGCGCACTTGCTGCGTTGACCGTAAGAAAACATACGCATAATTATTTTATTGTGATCGAGAGATTGCCAAAATCAGTGACAGGTGTCTCTTTTCCGCCAGTAAAGAGAAATACAGACAGCGTATAAGCCGGTTTTGCGCTGCCGGTGATCTGGACTGCTGGCTGGATCCTGATGAGGATATCTGCATCGGCAGATCTGGCATCCAGCCATCTTAACAGGTCTGCATCCAGGTATGCGGTCGAAGCGCCGTCAAGTCCGAGCGCTAAATGAGTCACGTTTTCGCGGATCAGTGTGTCGAGAATGCGGGCACTTATCGTCACGGAGAATGCGGAATGACTCTTTTCTGATACCACAGGGATGGACACCGCGATGCCGTTTGCAGATCTGCCATTCTTTTTCACAGTTTTCCGGGCGGCTTTGATGGCGAACTGGATCATATTGTGATCGAGAGTTACATTACCGTTCTTATCCGGTACAGCGGATGGAATGCTGATCGTGGACGGAGATTTGGACTGTGCCTGTCCGGAGTAGTCTGAGGACAGGAACGTATCTTCATAGGAAGAATCGCTGTCACTGTCGGAAGAACTGTTTCCGCCGGAATTACTGCCATTGGAGGAAGAATTTCCACCGCCGGAAGTATTGCCGCCGGAGTTCCCGCCTGGCTTATTGTCTTCGCCGCTGTCGGGCAGCTTATTGTTGACAGCGCTGACCTGGAGCGTGAGGAGAAAGTCATGGTAATTCTGGGAGATGACTTTAACTGTCACGGTGCCGATCTGCTGCTCCAGCGCAGAATCCACCGGACGGACCGGAAGTGTCAGTACTCCATCACAGATGGACGCGCCGCTGTCGTAATAGTCTCCGAGAGCCACGTCCTCAAGATGGTATTCGACCGTGCCGTATTTCTTCGGCGTGTCGAGCTCCGGCAGAAGGGAACTGAGGTCAAAGCGGTACGCGGCTTCCGTATGATTGAGGACAGTCATGGTTCCTGGTTTTGCATTGGATGCGGTGGCTTTTTTGATGTACGGTGCCTGACCGCAGAAAAAACGTTTTTCCGTTTCCCCGCCTGCAAACGAGTAGTTCGGGTTTGTCAGGGTGCAGAGGAAGCTTACCCCTTTTTCATCGGAAAAATCTGGATTTGGTGTTTCTGGTGCTGGAGAATTAAAGTACCAGGAATCGCCGATCAGACATGTGATCTCGTCTGCATCCGGGAGATCTCCGCCGCCAGCCGCAATGAATATAGGCTTTATGTCGGGTACATCCGCTGTACCGTCATAGACTTTTGAGATGAAATCTTCATCGACGGTCAGCTCCAGTTCCCGGGGAGTGACGGTCACGGTGTACGGGTCACTGTAGCAGATATATCCGCCGCAGGTGATCTCCGCGGCATAGGTGTATGTGCCGACGGGTATCGTCGGAGAGAGGTGGAGAGCCATGTCTGAGGCGTCTTCGATCTCCGTCATGCTGCCGTCGGAATTTATCTGGTACCACTGGCAGGAGGCAGACGGAGTTACATCTGATCTGAAGTGGATATCAGGCATCAGGCTGAATTCCCTGCCGGTCTGTGATCTGTACTGGACGTTCACAGGCTCTTTGTACTCTGTGCCGGAAATCCGGGCATATACGGCTGCATCCTGGACAGGCGCGTCCACAGCGGTCACATTTTCAATAGATTTACTTTTTCTGTACACATATTCGGGTGAACTGGTTACATCGTTCTTGGAGAGCCAGCTGCCGTCAGACTTCTGAAATCCTGATCCATTCGTCAGCAGAGCGGAGAAATCCGCGTAAGTGACTTTCGGACGGACCAAAGCTGATTGAAGGTCTGTTTCAAAGATCTCAATTCTGTCGTAACTTCCGCCTGAGATCTTTACGTCACAGAGCCCTTCCAGATAGAGCGACCGGTAGCTGCCGCCGGTCAGGACTGCCCTGCTGCCGTCCTTCATAACAAGGACCGGGGTGCTGCAGTTGGAAACATGGATCTCACTGTCTTTGTATGCGTAGATCAAGCCGTATGTACCGCTGTATAGTTCAGCATGTCCGCCAGACTCAATGGTGATGGATGATCCGTTGGACAGGTCCAACTGATTCCTCTCTGAAGCGCTGTAGTCTTTTGGAACGATCAGTGTACCGCCGGACTTGACAACGATCGGAATATTCTGGATGAGAGCATGTGAAGTTTCAAGGTTGAGGAGTGTGACTCTGCCGGCGATGGTCAGTTCTGCGTCTGAAGTATCGTGGTACAGCGACATATTGGTGAAATCGATCGTCACATTGTCCGGGACAATAAGCCGGGTATTGAGAGACGGAGTGAGAAAACGGAATGTACCGCCGGACGCATGATCGAGGGCGTCCTGAAGATCCGCGTAGTACAGAGTCTTTCCGTCTTTTGTCACGCTGCCTGTGTAGGTCACCTCGCCGCAGGGGCATTTGTAGATGACCGTGGATCCGCTGGTGGTCGTCACGGCTGACGAAGTGTGGTCGCAGGGAACCACGGACACATTGGTGAGTTTTGTGTCGTTGTCGGATGGAACGATGATCTGACCATTCTGTTCGTAGCAGTATCCTGGCGCAAGAAGGCCGTTGAGGGTATTGCCATTTGAAACGGTAATCATGCCGAAGGTACCGCCGGCGAGGGAGGCAGTTCCTTCTTTGACCTCGAGAGCATCAATGAGAAGGTTCGTGCCGGCCGGGATGATCAGGCTGGGGGAAGATCCCCAAAGGTTGAGCGTGCCGATAAAGTGTCCCCGGGTGGTGCCGGTATTCTGCAACGTTACACCTGTACCGGAAATACTTGTGTTACCGTGACTTCCGGTCCAGGTCATTGTGTGACCATTAAAATCAACGGTCATATTGTCGAAGACGAAATTGGAGGATGAATCCTGATCGCTTAACAGAAGGATCCTGCTGCTGAAACGATTCGCGGCAGTCGTTGCATCGTGAAAGGAGGTGACATATTCCGTCTCTCCGGGATTGTACACAATGTCATTGATCTCCATATGACAGATCTCACATTTCCTGTCATCTGAACTGCGGGTATCATGTGTGCAGGCATTGCCGCAGACTTGACAGATATATCTGGTAAAGAAGGGGTCAGAATCCCAGACAAATCCTTTTTCATGCTCACACGTCATGACTGTGACGTTTTCCAGTTTGGTGCCGTGTTCCAGGGCATCTCCTTGCACGCGGCGGTCATCGGAATCAACGAAGTAACATCCAGGGGCCAGGGCATTGCCGAAATCCGCCGGATATTCGGATTCCGTGCGGAGTTTACTGATCGTTCCGCCGCCGAGGAAGGTCGGTGTATAGCTCTTGTAGTGGTTAAGAAAATCATGTTTAATAACAAAATCACCGTTGATAGTTACATTTTCCATGGTTATCTGACCGTCCAATAACTGAACAGCAGTGCCATTTTCCGCTGTATTTTCGATGGTTCCGTTTTTAAATGCGACATGATATACTGTCGCAGGCTCGAAATACACAACGGCCTCATCATCAAAATTTCCGGACAGGGTATGATTATTGAGATCAACAGTCAGGTTATCGAAGATATTATATCTTGCTTGCGTGAGTTCTATCTGCTGCGTGACCATGACATCTTCGAGCAGAGTAAGTGTTACGTTTTCAAGCCCACGGATCCAGCGGAGGGCGTCAAAGAAATCTGTAAATTCCCAGTGAGAATCCTTCCAGTCTACGGAAACAACGGGATCCTGGCTTTCCACGGCATTGGAAAATGTGGCTATGGCGGCAGCAGTGCTGGCTGGAGCCACTGGAGCCGGGGCGTTGGACGGCGTGACAGCATTGGAAGAGGTTGCCGTCTGCGCCGGAAGTGCGCTCCGTGTGCCTGTTTCTGGCAGTAAGCTGCTGTTTGACGCATAGACGGGGCTGCCGGACAGTGTAAAGCTCAACGCCGCGGACAGCAGGAGCGCCAGTGGTTTCTTATATGTACTTCTCATAGAGATTCCCCCTTTATTTTCGTAAGAAAAGCTGAAAAATGGTATAAAAAACTGATCCTGCAACGGAATCGGTTATCTTTAGGATATCATTTTTTCGGGTGTTGTCAATAAACGCTGCACAAGATGTCGAAAATCGGCATGAATTGCAGGTGGAACTTTGATGGTGGAAGCGGAGCTGCGGGGATTGACAAATCATGGTGACGGGAGTATACTCCTTTTCAGTCTCAAATGGGATTGAAAAGGAGAAAACGATTATGGACCATGAAATACAGAAGCTTCACGACCAGGTAAACCAGGCGATCATCCGGTGCCGAAGAGTCTACTCGGTGTGGGCGAAGAAAAATAAGGTCAGCTATAACCGGATGCTGGTGCTCTATACGATCCGGGAATATGGATCCTGCACACAGAAACAGGTCTGCGATTCTTATATGCTGCCGCGGCAGACGGTGAACCATGTGATCACGGAGATGCGGAAAGAGGGGATCCTTGCGGTCAGCGAGGAGATGAGCCGCGGAAAAGAGAAGGCGCTGGTGCTGACGGAGAGCGGAGAAGAGTATTCGGAACGGCTCCTGCATTCTTTAAGTCTTATGGAGGAGCGGGCGGCGGCTCAGCTCGGAGCAGAGCGGATCCGGATGATGACGGAGCTGTTCATGGAGTATGACCGGGTGTTGGAAGACGCGCTGGAGGAGGAAGAGTGATGAAGGAGAAGATGGAGACTGGAACGGATCTCTTCCGCACGGAAAAGATTCCGAAGATTCTTTTGAAGATCGCGCCGCCGGTCATGCTGGCGCAGCTCATTCAGGCCATGTACAACATCGTGGACAGCTTTTTCGTCGGTCAGTATTCCGCAAATTCGCTGACAGCGCTGTCGGTGATCTATCCGCTGCAGCTTATCATTATTGCCCTGGCGGTGGGAACCGGTGTCGGTGTCAACACGTACATGGCGAGACAGTATGCGCAGAAATGTGCCGGTGCTGAGTTTCAACTACGCGACGAAGAGTTATGGGAGATGCCGGGAGACCATGAAGGACAGTTATCTGTTTTCCTGTGGGTTTATGCTGATCGGGGGGGTGTTTCGTGTTCTTTCCGGTGGAACTGCTCCGGATCTTTTCGGACAGCAGTGAGGTCATTGCAATCGGAAAAACGGCGTTTCCGATCTCGGAGGTGCTTGTCGGGGTGACCGGGATGGTATTGTATTGGAGGACGATCAATGGATGGAAGAATAGTAGGAAATAAAGAAAAGGCTGATGCGTTGGTTTGAAACTGCATCAGCCTTTTTGCTGCATAAATTCGGAAAAAACTGCTGGCGGCAGGATCTGTAGGAATTGTGTGTGTTCTGCAGAGAATGCCGGTAACAGGTTCTGGAGGCGCATGGTCTTAGAAGTACGTCCGTCTCTTCGGCGTATTCCAGCTTCCCACCACGCGCTTCACGTTGGAGATCGTTACGAAGGCGTTGGGGTCCTTTGCCTGGACGTAGTCCATAAACTGACCATATTCCTTTTTGGTGAGGATCGCAAGGATCTCTTCCTTCTGCGTGTCGCTGTAGCCGCCGGTTGCGGTGTAGACGGTGATTCCGCGCTGGAGTGTTTCGATGACGTAACGTTTAAAATCATCATTGTGCTCGGAGATGATGCAGACGCGGATCTTGCCGGTGAACTCGTCGATGAAGTAGTCAAGGACGAGGCCACTGAAGTAGGTGGACAGGGCGCCGATGATCACGGTCTGGAGGTCGTAGGCGAAGTAGGAGCTTGCAACGGTCACGAGACCTGCGATGATGATGGACTTTCCGAGGTCCATGTGCAGGTACTTGTTCATGATCTTTGCGATAATGTCGAGACCGCCGGATGCGGCGTTGGCGTTGAAGAGGACCGCCTGTCCGTAGCAGATCACAACGATCATTCCCACAACATCCAGAGCGATATTTCCCGTCGGGGATACCGGACCCGGGAACAGAAGCTCGAACACAAAGAGCAACGCCGGAAGCAGGACGGAGATAAAGATGATCTTCGTCCCAAAGGTCTTATCCACGAAGAGGAATGCCAAAATGATGCAGATGATGTTTAAAAGCAGCGTCATCGCGGAGAGGGACAGCGGGACAAAGTTTACGAGAACCACGGCGAGTCCTGAGATACTTCCGCTGATGATATGGTTCGGGTTCATGAAGAAATAGACTCCCACGGCGATGATGAAGGTGCCGAAGAAGATTGTGGAGAAATATTTTAGTTTTTCAAACATGGTGAGATTCCCTTTTCGAATTAGTATTTGCGTGTCAATCATATGTGAAAAATGTACAGTTGTCAAACGTGCGCGTTACAGTGTGAGCGCTTGTATGTGGCAAAGTGAAAAACAGATATTGATAAAATATGAAGGCTGACCAGGGGACGGAAAACACGTTGGAGAAGGGAGATACATAAGTCTTTTTGCTTCATGGATCCGGAAGAAGCAGATAGTGGCAGGTTTTTGTGTAATGAAAACGTAAGAAAAGAGTAATTGGCTGTTTCTTGTGTCGAAGAACAGCAATTTATATAATGAAAGTGGAAGAACATGATCGTGAAATCGTACCTGAAACAGATCGCTACTCTCGAAAGGAGGATGGGCTATGAAGCAAAAGAGACATATCTGGAAAACATTTTCTGCATGGGAGGCGGATGCTTTCAGGCAGTATCTGGAGGCATTGGCGCTGGAGGGATGGTATCCGGAATCCGTCGGCGGTATGGGAATGGATTGTCGCTGGGGTGAGCCGGAAAAGCGCAGGTATGCTGTCATGATAGCACCGGGGGTGTCTGCACTGACAGGGACAGATTCCTGGACGGCTGACAGGTTTCGGGAAAAATGTGAAGAGGCGGGATGGAAATTTCAGTGCAGTGGTAATCTGTGGCAGATCTTTTATACAACGGATGATTCGCTGGAGCTGACGGAAGAAATGAGTGATGTCGCTCAGGTTAAGACCCAGAAAACGCTGGTGTTTAACTGGTCGGTGATGCTTCTTTATCCGCTGATCGGTGTATTGGAGTGCTGGCTGGTATATGAGTATTTCAAGAATGTCGGAGCGACATTTACAGATCCGGCAAGACTATTTTCACTGGCGGTAAGTATTCTCCTTGTGATTTCATACACTTGGAGCTATATTCGGCTGTTTCACTGGAAGCGGCAAAGTGAACAGGGATTGAAGGAGAACGGGAAAATGCCGGTCATGAATCTAAAAAAGGTCTTGAGCCGGAAAAAGTATGAGAAGCTTTTCCTCGTAATCACGCTGTCTGCCGCAATCGCTGTTTCTTTTTCCACGTCTGTGAGGAGTCTTTTGACCGCGGTGTTCTCGATCCTGATTGTTGTGGGAGTTGCCATGTTCATGAGGAAAATGGTTCAGCAATACGGAAGCGGGGACCAGCGGGATGATTGGACCAGTTATCTTATAGGGGTTACAGTATTTGCCACGATTCTGATTCCGGTATGTGGAGGTTTGATCGGGCAGAGCGGATCCGGGGAAGAGAATGCCAGGAGGAGAAGTACCGTATTCGCGAGATGTTGGACGGATAATTCTTATGTAGGCAATGCGGAAACTCCTGTTGGGATCACTGTTTATGAAAGCAGGATTCCGTGGATCATTGAGAAAACAAAATGTCAGTATCCGAAAGATATGGAAGAGCTTTGGGATAGAAAAGAAGTGGATCCGTCGGAGGTGATGAGCACACTTCCGGACGGTGTAGATATATCCTGGTATCGGTATACGATACGGGAAACGGAAAACAGCACACAAACGGCTGTCGATGAGGTGATGTTTAGTGATAAGACCAGACTTGTGATCCTTGATTTTGGCGGCGGAACAGATGGAAAAGGAGTGGAGGAGGCGATAGGGAAGTTTCTGAGTTTCCGCTTGCACTGAAGTATGCGACTGATTTCTTTGCAATTTGAAAAACGGCACACCGCATTCTCATTACTTAGTGATGAGTTAGGTGTGCCGAATTTTTTGATCCTGTGTCTGCCATTTCTTTTATTTTGCCTGTTTAAGCATCTTTTTATGAAACATAGAAAAATACCCAAGGCACAGTATGATCTGCACGAGGGATGAGACTGGTGTCGCGAGGCCGATCTGGAACAGAGTGACACCGGCCCGGCGGCTTGAGAGGAATGCGACGGGGATCCTCACGCCGAAGGCGCCGACGATTCCCTGGGTCATGACGAAAAGCGTGCGGCCGCTGCCGTTGAAGAAGCCGACGAAGCAGAACAGGAATGACGTCAGGATACAGTCGATAGCGTAGGCCTTCAGATAGTCCGCCGCGGCGAGGATCACGTCATGGTCCCTCGCAAACAGGGATGCCATCCAGTCTCCATGGAAGAAGGAGAGGTAGCCGAGGCAGAGTCCCGCAAGCACGGAGGTCGCGATGCCGCAGAACAGCGCTTTTTCGGCTCTCGGTACTTTTCCGGCACCGATATTCTGGGCGACGAAGGCGGACATGGACTGCATGTAGGCAGAGGGGACTAGCATGACGAAGACACAGAGCTTTTCGGCTACGCCCACACCAGCGGAGGCGATGACCCCCATGCTGTTTACGATGGCGATGATCACGAGGAACGAGATGCTGACCAGAAAATCCTGGAGAGCGATGGGACAACCGAGTTTCAGGATCTTTCCGATGATCGGGAGGTCAAAGCGGATATCGGTGCGCTTCATGATAAACGGGAGCGGTCGTTTCCTTATGATCAGGGTGGAGAGAAGTACGCTGACTGCCTGAGCGAGGACCGTGGCGGCTGCAGCTCCGGAGGCACCCCAGTGGAATCCGGCGACAAACAGGAGATCCCCCGCGATATTGATGGCACAGGCGATGGCTACTGTGAGGAGCGGCATTTTTGAGTCACCGATTCCGCGGAACATGCTGCCGAGAACGTTATAGGCGATAATGAAGGCTGCGCCTGCGGAGCAGATCCGGATGTAGGCGGTTGTCTCGGAGAACGCCTCCTCCGGGGCCTGCATGATGGCGGAGAGTGTTCCGGCACCGAAGGTCATAAGTACCGTGAGGATCACAGCAATCACAGCGAACATGGCAATTCCGCTGCCGATGATGGTGCCTGCCTCCTGGGGACGTTTTTCTCCGATCTTCTGTCCTACAAGCACTGTGATGCCCATGGCGATTCCCGTGATCACAGTTGTGACGCTCTGCATGATCTGGCTGCCCGTGGAGACAGCGGACACCGCGGCGGCAGACGAGAACTGTCCCACCACGAGAAGATCCACCGCACCGTACATGGCCTGCAGGAACAGCGCCAGAAGTACCGGGAAGGCAAAGCCGAGAAGCTTTGGGAGAATGCTGCCTTCCGTGAAATCATTTGTCTTTTTCATACTATTTTCCTCCTGAAATTTCCGGTTATACAAAAAAGCCGGATAAAATACCGAACGATCCTCCGGCATCTTATCCAGCTTTGTAAATGCGTTTACAAGCCCTCCGATGAGCTGTAAGACAGTATAGCAGGGAAATACAGAATTGTCAACTCAGCGACTTTACTGATATTTTAAGCTGAAAGATATTGCTGATTTCACATGATACTATCTTTATTTCTGCATAGTCTCAATCATGCATTCATGTTTCTTCGTTGTTTTATTATAATTAATTCCAACAAGTAATATATTACCATGATAATCTTTCAATGCATTTCCATACTGTTTTTCTCTGATCTGGTCTAAAGCTCCAGATGCGCTTTTATCCCATTTCAGTTCGATCACTACCGCAGGCTTATCTAAATACAGTTTTCTCGGAATCAGACATATATCAGCAAAACCTTTACCTGTAGGCAGTTCACGGATTATCGTATAATATTCGCGTGCAAAGTAAAATGCAAGATTTATGGTACAGCTCAGAGAATTTTCATCGTTGTACTGAAGAATCGAAATTTCATCGTGAGCCTTGTCAACTCCTGCCGCAACTGCGTCGGCATCCATGGCCCACAACGATTCTAAAAGTTTACGGGACGATTCTACGGAGTCGATCACGCCATGCCAGTTCATGGTGCTGATTGCATTCATATATTCCTGTGAGACTTCTTTATTAGGAATGGCAACGGTTCCATCTACGCTGTTGTATGTCAGGTAGCCGAGATGGACCAGTAATGTCAAGACATCATCTTTGGTGGCAAATGTGGTCATATCATTGCTGAAAGTTCCTATATTAATTTGTACTGCTTCACCTGCAAGCATTCTGACAACGGAGTCCTGCAGCCCATCCATATCCATCTGAATATAAATCTTTAAAGCCTCATATGTTTCTGTCTGGTTCCAATAAGTTCCAAATTTGTGTCGCAGCATAGCCTCTACAACAGATTTCGGACTGTAAATGGAGTAATGCTCATCACCATTCTGACGATGTGCGATCAGATGATATCCATCATACCATGTTTTCGCTTCCTCGAAATTCATACCGTATGTATCGCAGAGTCTGGATACTTCCTGTTCTGTGAAGCCGAAATACCCGGCCAGATCGCCTGGATCGGTCATGGAATATTCTGTAAACATATTTAATGCGGAATGGGAACCATATTTTTTAATGGGTAATATGCCGGTCATGTAGGCCAATGCCACATAATCCTTATCCTTCAGCCATGCGCGCAGAAAATCTAAATATTTTTTCTGAGCCTCTTTATTCTGCTTGTACTCCCGGAACAGGCAGTCCCACTCATCGATCAAGATCACAAAAGGACATTTGGTATAACGGAATACGTCTTTCATGACCTGGATCAGATTCTTTTCATCACGAAACTGTATTTCGTGAAATGTCTCCTTAAAATCCAAAATCAGATAATTTTTAAGCATCTCCAGCATTTCTTCCATTGTTTCAGACATGCTTAAAAATTCCTGCATATTGATTTTGATCACATCATATTGGTTCAGATTTTCCTTATACGATCTGTCTTTACTGATAGCAAGATTCTGAAATAATTCCGCTGTATCCTCGCTCCGGTCATAATATGCGGCGAGCATATTGGCGGCCATTGATTTGCCGAATCTTCTTGGGCGGCTTACACAGATATATTTCTGCTCGGTGCAAAGAGCTTCATTGGTTCTGGCGATCAGTTCGCTTTTGTCTATATAAATTTTAGAGCGGAGACTTCCGCGGAATGAGAGATTCCCCGGATTCAGATAACTTCCCATGCAAATTCCTCCCATCAGAAAAAAGCGTTTTTGATTGTTTTTATTATACTTGATTCCGGCAGGAAGTACAAGGAGTGTTCATTCTCTTCGGATGTAAAAATGGCGGCATCGCTCACCATTGAAGCGATACCGCCATTTTTATATCCATTCTATATATGGACGTGGAGATTATTTGGTCTCTTTTTCCTCAGCAGCAGCTGCAGCCGGTGCAGTTGTCACTTCAGTCGCCGGAACAACGTTGTGAACCGGGATGACGGAGAGCACAACAGCCTCCGGATCGGTCTTTAAGTCGATGTCCTTGTTCTTTGCGATGTCAAGATCTTTGACATGTACGGTGTCACCAACCTTGAGGCCTGCAGCATCCAGTGTTGTCTTCTCGACCAGTGCGGACGGGAATGCTCTGTAAGCAACTTCGCTTAAGTCTTCCTGAAGAACGCCGCCGATAACAGCTTCACGGTTCAGGATAACGATCTCAGCAGTAGAAGTAACCTTCTCATCGCTTACCAATGCCTGGAAATCGATCTCATCGATCTTTCTTGTCATAGCGTTGAAGTCAACTTCCTTGATCAGGACATCGTATACCTGACCTTCAAGATCCAGGTTGATCTGGCCGCCTTTATGTTCAGTCTTTAAAAGACGCTCAACGTCCATAGCGCTCATTTTTACCGGAATGGAGCCTTCTATGGCATGTCCGAAAACATTACCTGTAACAAATCCTTCACGTCTTAATCTCTTTGCCTTTACATCCATGCTTCTCTTTTCAGCTTTTAAAGTAGTCATTTATCTTTTCCTCCAAAAATCTGATTCCCGGCAAACGAATCAGTATTCGTTCTACCGGATTCGCTTAGCAGCCCTCAGCTTTATAGGATCTCGATTGCTCGAATAAAGGGGTTTTGTTAAGTTCGCTTCTTTCTTGTTACAGCGTAAGTATAGCAGTGTTTGACAAAACAGATTAACCAAAAATGAAAAAAATCAAGGCCAAAATTTTAAAAAGTGCACAAAAACAGAGCGGAGAAAGTCTGTGGATGTTCAAAACGGGGAAAGTGTGATAAGATATAAGAGATCATCACAAAGAAATAATTCGATGAAATTACTGGTGTTATGCAGGAAAGAGACATGCGGTCATGGAAATGAAACATGACAGCCTGAGAATACGATGATTCGTATAATAGCTGTGGGAGATCAGGCAGATCTCTGCAGCAGTCAATGAGGTGTACATTATGAATACAGACAATCGACCGATCGGTGTTTTGGATTCCGGACTCGGCGGGATCAGTGTTTTGAGAGAATTGGTGAAACTGATGCCGGGTGAGGATTTCTTATATTACGGGGACTCTGCAAATGCCCCTTATGGCACACGTACCCCGGAGGAGGTCATTGACCTCACAAAAAAGGATGTTGATTTTTTACTGGAACGCGGGGCGAAAGCCATAGTTGTGGCCTGCAACACGGCAACCAGCGTGGCGATCCGTGAACTGAGGGAGGAGTATGAGAAGGATGATATTCCGGTGATCGGAATCGAACCGGCGCTAAAGCCGGCGGTGCTTGCGAAAGAGCACTCAAAGGTTGTCGTCATGGCGACTCCGATGACTCTCTCCCAGACAAAATTTAATTCCATGCTGCATGTCTACGAGGATGAGGCGAATATCATCAAGATGCCGTGTCCGGGACTTGTGGAGTATATCGAGGGCGGAATGTTAGAGGGACCTGTTCTGGATGAATATCTGGAAAAACAGTTCGAGCCGTACGAGAAATCAGAGATCGACGCGGTGGTACTCGGCTGCACGCATTACCCGTTAGTAAAAAATGAGATCCAGAAACATCTGCCCGGCGTGGCGATCTATGACGGCGGATTCGGAACCGCGAAGCAGACGAGAAAGCGCCTGACTGAGTGTGGACTGTTATCGGGGAAAGAGTCCGGAGGTGAGGTGAAGATCTTTAACAGTAAGAATACGGAGGATGTTCTGGAGCTTTCGAGAAGACTGCTGAATTTATAGATACATGTAATATCAAAAATATCTGGAGGGAAAAGGTATGAAAAAATTATTGTACATTGACGCGTGCGTGAACCGCGATGTTTCAAGAACGGAGAGACTTGCGCAGGCTTTATTAAAGGAAATGACCAGGAACGGGGAATACGAGGTTGAGACTCTGTGCCTGGAGGACGAAGATCTGAAGCTTTTTACCGGAAAAGAGAGTGCAGGACGGGAACAGCTCACGAGAGCCGGAATTTATGAGGGACCGATGTTTGACTATGCAAAGCAGTTTGCGTCCGCAGACCGGATCCTTGTGGCGGCCCCATACTGGGATTTTACTTTCCCGGCGAGAATGAAATGTTATCTGGAGCAGATCTGCGTGACAGGGCTGACCTTTACCTTTTCTTCCAAGGGGATCCCGGGTGGATTATGCCATGCCGACAGTCTCCATTATGTGACCACCAGCGGTGGTTCCATCGGGGATCTGAATCTCGGATATGAGTATGTCGAGAAGCTCTGCAAGGTATATTACGGAATCAATAAGACTGTGTGCTATACCGCAGAGGGGCTTGATATCGAGGGTAATTCTGTGGAAGAGATCATGAAGGCGGCAGAGGAGGAGGCAATCCAGGAATACCGGAAATATGCGTGATTTTTCCATGCGCATGGGGTAGATGCGTGGGTTTTCCGGTCAGATGCCAGAATTCTTACATAAATTTTACATAGGCAAGATAGTGTCCTTATTTCCGATAAGATATATTTAAATCAAAGCAAAAAGTAACTGTTCAGCAGGTCTGGGTATTTGCTGTGTTGATCGTAAGAAAACATAGTCTGGAAGGTACTGAATCGTTACAACAAAAATATATTTTAGTGCTGAACTGAAGAAAGATAACGGCGTCGACCGGCTGTTCTAAGGCCGGAAAGCCGCGGACAGTTCCACGGGAAGAAGGATCAATGGTTCGAAAACTTGTAAAGCTTCCGGTCATCG
>CAKRNI010000046.1 GCA_934370915.1 uncultured Lachnospiraceae bacterium | reverse complement strand
CCCGGAAACAGCACCTGCCCAAGCTTCTTTTCTCCGAACGTGACCGTCACATCCGCGCGGACTGCGTCTCCCATCACGCTTCCGTTATCGGAGCTGATGCCTGACGGGATATCAACAGCGATGACTTCCATGTCTTCCTGTTTATTGATCCACCGGATCAGCTTCCGGTATGCGCCCTCCACATTTCTTGAAAGACCGATCCCGAAGATGGCGTCCAGGATCACGCCCCGGCAGCTTCTTTTTCTCTCCTCGGTCTTTTTAAACGGCTGCGTCGGGATCTTCTTTTCCACCGGATCCGGCAGATCCTCCGCCGTCATCACCGGGATTCCCAGCCGCTTTACGACATTTAGCTGGGCTTCCAGCTCCTCACTTCCTTTTCCGTCCCGCTGCGGGAAAACGATCTTCACATCGTACCCCTTTAAAAACAGCATTCTGGCGGCGGCAACCCCATCCGCCCCGTTATTTCCAAAGCCACAGACGGACCAGACAGTCCCTGCCCGTTCCCTCTCCAGTATTTCCTCTGCTTTCTCTGCAACTGCCATCGCAGCCCGTTCCATCAGGACCAGGGACGGAATCCCATACCCTTTGATGGACCTTGCATCGAACTCTTTCATTTCTTTTCCACTGAGAACTGCTTTCATCCGGCATCCCCCTCTCCGACGGCAAACGCCATCGCATGATCCTTCGTGTCTGAGATTGACACTTCGATCTTTGTGATCCCGAGGTCTTCTGCTATTCTTGCGGCTCCCTCATGAAGCTTTACATAGGGCTTTCCAAGAGGATCTCTAAGAACCTCCACCTGGATCGGCATAAACTCCCGGAATCCCGTTCCAAATACCTTCGCTACTGCTTCCTTAACGGCAAAAGTGCCGGCAAGGACCCGGGGATCTCCCTTTGCCTGCCGGCGCTCACGCTCGGTATAAATACGCGACAAAAAAGCCTCTTTATCACAGGCTTTTTTCACGCGCTCTATTTCGATCAAATCACAGCCAACTCCAATCAACATGTCTCATTGGTTCCCGTCTGTTCTGCTTTTTCCTTTGCTTTCCGCTCCCGCTCATCCTGCATGCTGCAGACACGATAGGAAAGACGCATCAGGCTCTCGGAGAGGTGGACATTCTCAACGACCACATCATCCGGAACATTTAAGTCGGTATGGGCAAAGTTCCAGATCGCCTTGATCCCGGCCTTTACCAGACGCTCTGCGATCTCCGGAGCCTTGGACTTCGGGATCGTGAGGGCTGCGATCTGCACCTCGTTGTCGATAATAAACTGTTCAAGGTCATCGATTCCGCGGATTTCCACACCACGGACCACGAGACCGATCAGCCGCGGATTGGTATCGAACATTCCCTTGATCATAAATCCGCGCTTTTCAAAATTTGTGTAATTGGCGATGGCCTGTCCAAGGTTTCCGGCTCCGATGATAATGAGGTTGTGCTGTCTGTCAATTCCTAAAATCCTTGCGATCTCCGTGTAGAGATACTTGACATTATATCCGTATCCCTGCTGGCCGAAGCCGCCGAAATTGTTAAGATCCTGACGGATCTGAGACGCCGTCACCTTCATTCTTGCGCTCAGCTCATTGGAAGAAATCCTCTCGATCCCCTCCTCCATCAGCTCGCCCAGATATCTGTAATATCGCGGAAGTCTGGAAATAACCGCCTTTGAAATCTGTCTTTCGTCTGTCATTTTTCTGGTTTCACCTTCTCAAAACTTTCATATAACGATGGAATCTATTATACCCATATCTATATTATTTGTCAAATCCTTGTCAAAGAATTTGAGCGAATTGGGGCGGGTATAGTAACGCGGGAACTGCCCTGTCCCATGAAAAAAAAGAAAATGTCCCCTCCACGATCTCCCTGACCGGACGGAACATTTTCTTTTGAATATATCGATATCTGTTTGATCAGTCTGTGCAGCTGCACAGATCTGCCGGATCGTTACGTGTACTGTACAAAGTAACCGAAGATCAGGATCGCGGATCCTAAAAGCATCCAGATTCCGAACAGCTTGCCCATAAATTTCATCCAGCGGTCATAACCGATACCGGTAGCACCGAGGAATCCCATAAGGGCAGACGCATGCGGAAGAATGTAGTTACAGAAGCCGTCACCGAACTTATATGCAAGAACTGCGGTCTGTCTTGTCACGCCCGCTACGTCAGCAAGCGGAACCATAACCGGCATAACAACCGCTGCCTGACCGGTACCTGATGTTACGAAACCATTGACGATCACGTTCATGACGAGCATAACAGCCGGTTTTAAGAAGTTCGGGAACAGGGACAGCATATTTGCAAGTCCGTAAACAACCGTGTCAAGAACCTTTGCGGACTGAAGGATCAGGGCAACCGTAGCGCCGAGACCAACGATCAGGGCTGCAGAAGTCATGTTCTTCGCGCCTTTCACAAAGTTTTTTGCGATCGTGCTCGGATCGTATCCGTAAATAAGTCCGCCGATGAATGCCATCCAGAATAAGCAGACAGCTGTCTCAACAAGACCCCAGCCGCGGGTGATGCAGCCATACATTAATGTACCGAAGGAGATTAAAAATACTGCTAAAACGTACGGATGACGCTTGTTTACCTCGACCTGTGTGCCGGATACATCAAAACTGCTGACACCTTCCACACCGTAGATCGCGCTCTTCGTCGGATCCTTTTTGCAGCGCTCGCCGTACCAGATGATATAAGCGGCTGTCGCAACATAGAAGAGGACGAAGCTCACAACACGGAGCCACATACCGGAATAGGCCGGGAGCTCTGCGAGATCCTGTGCAACGGCTGTTGTCGGCGCAAGAATACCCGTTGAGAAGCCAATGCCGACACCGAGAAGGACGATCGCCACACCGACAATCGCGTCATAACCAAGCGTTGCGGCGAGCATAACTCCCAGCGGAGCAAATCCGATAAACTTATTTGTGGACTGTGTAATACCGATAAAGGCAAAAATCAACAGGATCGCTGGTATGAATATTTTCTCCTTACCTTTGCACTTCATTGCCATCTTTCCACAGTACGCATGGAACATTCCTGTGGATAAGATCACCTCAAGGCAGCCGGCGATCACGATCAACGGGAAAATAATGTCAGCCTGTTTGGAAAGTCCCTTCATGACAAAGTTCGGGATCTTCCAGACCGGAACCGGTTCACCCTCAACTTCATGATAAGATTCTACAATAACTGTGGTGTTGCCTGCCTCATTCTTCTCACGGTCATATTCATGTGCCGGGATCAGGTATGTCATGATCGATACAAAGATCAGCAGCATAAAGATAATAACATACGAATGCGGCATCTTAAATTTCTTTTTTTCCATAGTAATCCCCTGTTCTTAGGTTCCGGCAGTTTTTGTTCTGCCGGTGTGTCTGATGGTATCTGTTTTGCTTTTAAACTTCAGAATTCTCTTTTGCCAGATTTTTCCTGAATTCCTCTTTCGCCTGTTTTAAAAGCTCCGGATTTTCGATGAGCTCCAGTGCGGTCCCTGCGAGGATCTTTGCCCCGTAGATCACTGCGTCATGGGCAGCTTCCGTCTTACCGGCTTCGATGTACTCCTGAGAATGGGCTGCAGCCCCCGGTGCCACAAACGCGATTCTCGCGCATGTCCCCGGAACACGTCTCATGACATTTCCGAAATCTGTGGAACCTGTCTTCTCCCGCGCCGGAGCGATCTGCGGAGCATGGATTTCCTCAGCCTGCTTCATCACAAGATCATTTAAGGTGAGAACCGGAATCTTGTTGTCTACCTTCTTCTCCTCGATGATCTCCACCTCAGTCTCTGTCATCATGGCAGCACCCTTTAAAACCTTCTCAAACCGTTTACATACGGTATCGAGATACGCACGGTTGTAGGAGCGGACATACACACTCGCTTCCGCGTAAGCCGGAACCACATTTGCAGGAGTTCCGCCGCAGTTCACGACCGTGTAATGGATCTTTACGTCGGAGTTGACATGCTCTCTCAGGAATTCGATCCCCTGAAATGCCAGGATCAGAGCGTCAAGAGCACTTCTTCCCTTCTCCGGCTTGATCGCCGCGTGGGCGCTCACACCGTGGAAGATCACTTTGTACTTGGAATTTGCCAGAGACTTCACATCCACCTGAGTTGCCGGACCGCCGTGCATCATAAGTGCCGCATCCAATTCCTCAAATGTACATCCGTTCTGGATCATTCTGATCTTTCCGCTGACGCTCTCCTCCGCCGGAGTTCCATAAACCGTGATCGTATACGGTTCCCTGATCTCTGCGTCCTTCAGCGCCTTAGCGGCAGCCAGGATCGATGGTCCCTGCATATGATGTCCGCAGGCATGTCCGATTCCCGGAAGAGCGTCATACTCACAGAGCAGTCCGATATTCGGTCCGCCTTCACCGTGACGGTAGACAGCCTTAAACGCGGTCTCTACACCGGCAACCCCTCTCTCTACTGCGAAGCCTTCCTTCTCCAGCCAGTCCGTAAGAACTTTCTGCGCATGAAACTCCTCCAGCCCAATCTCCGGATGGTCAAAAATATCATCCGCCATAGCCGTCATTTCATTCCGGATCCCATCAATATCCCGGAACATGACTTCTTTCAACATAAAAAGCACCTCCGTTGTTTGATACCACAATGATATCAGACATCGAAGGTGCCCGTGAAATATATAAAACTTAAGATTACTATTAGCAATCATGATTTTCTATCGTTCAAGATAGTCCTGTCCAAATTCTTTCAGGATCTCTACCAGACCTTTCATATAGGCCGGAAGCTCACCATTTTTTTTGAATGCAACGACCACATCGCGTTTATGGCGTTCGATATCCAGAATATAATAGTTTACCGGCTTCCGGTAATGGAAATTCACCGCATACGCTTCCCTGATAAAGGTAATCCCAAGACCTTCCGCCGCCATCTGGACCGCGGTCTCCATGCTGCGGATCACACGGACCTTTCCGGGCGTCACGCCATGTTGTCTCAGAATCGCATCCTCGATCTTCCTGCTGCTCTGCCAGGCCGTATGTAAGATCAGAACCTCCCCATTCAGATACTCCGGCTTGAGCTTTCGGAAACGGCTTCCGGGCACATACTCCGACTTTTCATTGATCTCATGACAGACCGGAACCGCTGCGAGGAATTCTTCCTGAAACAGAAGTTCCGTATCCATATTTTCCTTCACATCCATCCGGTTCAGAATGACCATATCAAGCTCACCGTTCCTAAACATCTCCCCGAGATCCGTAAGGTTTCCCTCCCGTACCACCAGATCGATCTCCGGCCAGCGCCTCTCATATTCGGCAATCACCGGAGGCAGGAAAAAGCAGCCCCGCCGCTGGGAGATTCCGAGACGGATCCGCCCTGCCGTCTCCCTGGAGATTTTTTCGATCTCCTCATTGAATTCCCGCTCCAGCTCGAGCATCTTTTCCGCTCTCTTCACATACTGTTCCCCTGCATAAGTCAGTGTAAACTTCTTTCCGCTTCTGTCAAACAGAGGAGTTCCAAGATTTTTTTCCAGATTTGTGATATAAATGCTGAGGGCCGGCTGAGAAATATAAAGTCTTTCTGCCGCTCTCGTCAGGTTTCCAAGCTCTGCCAGTGTGCAGACATATTTCTGTTCCCGAAGATCCATGAATATCGCTCCTCTCTCAGGTACACCACTTCCGGAATCGAACGATCATACATCTTTTTCAATCCGGAAAGCCATGTGCTCCGACTCTGACTGTCGTAATTTCTTTCATCATTATATTCATTATTGTATCATCTTAACAAAATTTTGACAAACTGTCCCATGGAATAGCAGCTATATAAAAAACTTAATTCGATTATTTGTTTTCCTTATTGAGAATTTTTCTCAAATGATCCTTCTGTCATTCACGCAGAAAAAGAGCCGGCTTATTCAGCCAGCTCTTCCCATTTTTCATAAAGAGTCTCAAGTTTCCCTGCGATCTCCTCTTTTTCTTTATTTAACTCCATGAGCTTCGCCACATCGGAGAAGACGCTCTCGTCACAGAGAAGTCCGTCGATCTCGCCGTCCCTCGTCTCAAGCTTGTGGATCTCATCCTCGACTTTCTTGAGATCATTTTGGCGCTTTCTCTGGCGGGCCTGCTCTTCCTTTTGGGCTTTCCAGTCAAGCTTTCCACCTGCGTCCGCCGCGCTGCCCTGTGCCGCGTTATTGGAAGCATCGGCTGCAGCCCCAGTCTTTGACGCACCGAATCCGACGATTCCTCCGGTACTTTCCACGTTCTCGGTTCCAAAATGGGCGTTCATCATCGCCTCATGTTTTTCCAGATAATAATCATAGTTTCCGATATAATTCATCATCCGCTTTCCGGTGAGATCCAGGATCCTCGTGGCGGTCTTGTTGATAAAATACCGGTCATGGGAGACGTAGAGCACCGTCCCGCCGTAATGGCTTAAGGCGTTCTCCAGAATCTCCTTTGATGTAATATCAAGGTGGTTTGTCGGCTCATCGAGGATCAGGAAGTTTGCCTCGGAGAGCATGAGCTTCGCGAGGGAGACACGTCCTCTCTCTCCGCCGCTTAAGTCCCCGATCCGCTTAAATACATCGTCCCCGGTGAAGAGGAATGCCGCTAACGTACTTCTGATCTGGGTGTTTGACATTCCCGGATAGGCGTCAGAGATCTCCTCAAACAACGTCTTCTCCATATGAAGGACCTGATGATCCTGGTCATAATATCCGATGTGGACTCTGGAACCAAGGATGATCTCGCCGTCATCCGGCTCCACAAGGCCGTTGATGATCTTTAAGATCGTTGTTTTTCCCGTTCCGTTGTCACCGATGATCGCAACGCGCTCCCCGCGCTTCACATCAAAGCTCAGATCCGTAAACAGCGTCTGGGCGCCAAAGGATTTCGCCAGACCGTTCACCGTCAGCACATCGTTTCCGCTTAAGATATTCGGTTCCAGGCGAATATCCATAGCGTCGTTGACCTCCGTCGGCTTCTCCAGGACTTCGATCTTATCGAGCATCTTTTCCCGGCTCTCCGCTCTCTTGATGGATTTCTCCCGGTTGAAGGATTTTAACTTTTCGATGACCGCTTCCTGGTGCCTGATCTCCTGCTGCTGGTTTAAGTACGCCTTCATCTGGATCGCGCGCATCTGCGCTCTCTTTTCGCTGTAGGCCGTATAGTTTCCGGAGTACACAATGGCATGTCCATTGTCCAGCTCGATGACCTTTGTGACGATCTTATCGAGGAAATACCGGTCATGGGCAACGATGAGGACAGCACCGCGGTAGTTTAAAAGATATGTCTCCAGCCATGCGATGGAAGACATATCGAGATGGTTCGTCGGCTCATCGAGAAGAATGATATCCGGGTTTGTGAGAAGAAGCTTGCCTAGAGAAACTCGTGTCTTTTGTCCGCCGGAAAGCGTGGAGATCTGCTTGGAGAACTCCTCCTCCGTAAAGCCAAGTCCCTTTAAGACGCCCACGATCTCACTCTTCCAGGCATAGCCGTTGATGAGCTCAAACTCGTGGCTTAAACGGCTGTACTGGTTCATCATGGTCTCCAGCTCTTCCCCGGATGCCGCCTTCATGGAATTTTCGAGATCTCTCAGACGATTTTCCATGGCGATGACGGACTTTTTCGCATCCAGCATCTCCTCATAGATGGTCCTGTGGCTTAAAAGATCCTGATTCTGTGCCAGGTAGCCCAACGTCTTCCCGCTTCCAAGCACCACCTCACCAGAATCCGGTGCCAGCTCGCCAACAATGATCTTTAAGAGCGTCGATTTTCCCGCTCCGTTGATGCCGACGATCGCCGCTTTTTCATGGTCTTCAATATGAAAGGAAGCGTTCTTGATAATATCGTCGCTTCCGAATGATTTGCAGATATTGCTGCAGGATAAAATCATAAAATCCTCCTGTTTCTATCACTGTAACAGCTTCACAGCCGCATACTTTTTGTACACCGCAGTTATTTTTACAACTGCTCTTTTATCTTTCAACCGTAACTATTCAGTACCTTCATAGTTACGTGCAAAAATCCATTCCAGATCAGCTTCGCTGATGGGATTTTTGCCTTCCAGCCTATGTTTTCTTACGGTCAGCGCAGCAAGTGCGCAGACCTACTGAACAGTTACTTTCAACCACAAATACTGACTCTGTATTTGCCGCATTTACTTTTTTATTTAAGCCCAGGGAAAGTACGGCCACACCGCCGCGAGAAAAATCGCCGGAAGCAGGTTTGCCACCTTGACCTTCTTTCCCCAGATCAGATTTACACCAACGCAGAAAATTAAAATAGATCCTGTTAAGGACATGTCCGCCAGTCCCTCATCCGTGAGAAACGGCTCAATGAGCTTCGCCAGCAGTGTCATCACTCCCTGGAACATTCCCACCGGGATCGCCGAAAAGATACATCCCTTTCCCATGGATGCCGTCATGATCGCGATGATAATCATGTCCAGAACTGCCTTTGCGGCTAAGATCGAGTAATCCCCGTAAATTCCGTCCTTGATGGAACCTACAACTGCCATAGCCCCGATACAGACCGTCAGGGATGCTGTCACAAACGCGTCCACGAAGGAATTATCTCCCTCGCTCTTCGTCTTTTCCTTTAACCACTCGCCGAACTGCTCCATCTTCGTATCGAGATCGATCCACTCGCCGATGAGCGCGCCCACCGCAAAGCAGACGATCATCATCATGGATCCCGAGGAGGAAAGCCCGCTCTCCGTGAGCTTTAACATCTGCTCCATGCATCCCGAGACCCCGATAAACAGCACACAGAGCGCCGATGCCATCATCAGATTGCTCTGGTACCGCTCCGTGAGCTTCTTTCCAAATAATAATTCCATCACGCCGCCAACGATGATCGCAGCGACGTTTATGATCGTTCCAAGTCCAAACATTTCTGTCATGCGCAGCCGCGTTCTGTCAGTCCGGCTGCCTGCCTCTTTTCTCTTGTCAGTGTCATGTCACATCATATCCGCCTGATATAACACCATATCGTATTCATATAAAACGACATGCGCAGTTAAGTATAACACATATCTCCCATCAGCGCAACGAACACAAAATCAAAAATCCGCCGCCGTTTCCCATGACATTCTGTTCATGTTGAACCAGGCAGCGGACATCTTTATTCATTTTATGCTTCTTTCTCCACCTGCTCTTCCCATCTGCTTCTCTTATAGTAAAAGTAGGAAATAACCGCACACACGATCCAGCCCACCGGGTAGCCGAGGCCTACGGTGAACTCGTTGAAGGCGATCTTTGTAACAAAGAACAGATAGATCTGTCGGCAGACAACGAAGCTGAAGAGCATGATGCACATCGGTCCCTTTGCGTCCCCGGATCCCCTTAAGGAACCGGCTAAGATCTGGTTGAAGGAGCTGCAGAAGCGGAACGGCACGGTCATCAGAATGAACAGGGTTCCGTAATGCAGAACGTCCGGATCCCTGTTGAAGAGGGATACCAGAGATCTCGCGGAGAATGCCATGGCGATCGAGATGCAGATCAGCACGCCGACACCCATGAACACCGCCTGTCTGACCCCTTTTCTTGCGCGTTTTACGTCCTTTGCGCCGAGGTTCTGTCCCACGAAGGTCGTCGCGGCCTGCCCCATGCTCTGGGCCGGCAGGATCGCGAACTGGTCGATCTTCGAGTGGCAGCTCCAGCCCGCCATAATAACCGAGGAGCCAAGGCCGTTGACATACGCCTGTACAAGAGCATTGGAGAATGCCGTAAGGCCCTGCTGGACACCGGCCGGAAGTCCGATTCGGAAGATTTCACCGAGACAGGTCTTATTGATATGTAAATCTCTTAAGACAAGTTTATGGGCTCCATCTGTTCTTGTGAGCGTCATGCAGGCCAGGAACGCGGAAACTGTCTCCGCCATCACCGTGGCGATCGCCACACCGCTGATCCCCCAGTGGAATACCGCCACAAAAAGGATATCCAGAACAATATTTAAGCAGCTGCTGATGATCAGGAACAGGAGCGGACGTCTCGTATCTCCAACAGCTCTTAAGATCGCGCTTCCCATATTGTAGAGGAACAGCACCGGAACTCCTGCAAAGTAGATCTTTAAATACTCCCCCGCCGGTCCGACTACATCATCCGGCGTGGACATCCACTTTAACATCACAGGAACAACTCCGATGGAGATCAGGGAGACGAAGCAGCCGACGATCACCGCGAAGAGGATCGTTGTCTCCACCGCTTCATGAAGCTTTTCATGGTTTTTCGCGCCGAAACTCGTGCTGATCACCACACCGGCTCCGATGGAGATTCCGTTGAAGAAGTTCACCAGTGTGTTGCAGATCGCCGTGGTGGCTCCCACAGCCGCCAGAGCCGACGTTCCGAGATAGTTTCCCACAACGATGCTGTCCACGGTATTGTAGAGCTGCTGGAACACATTTCCCATGATCAGCGGGATCGCAAACAGCACCAGCTGCTTCCAGATCACTCCCTCCGTCATATCAATGTTTGTTTTTCGTCCACCTTGAGGTCTCGGCATCCGTATTGCCCCTTTCTGACTGTTATTTCTGTTTTATCTCGTTTTTAATGTAAAATTTCCCATTAAAATGTAATATCTATGTAAATCATACGGGATTTCGGGAGAAAAAGCAAGCAGTTCCATGGCGTCGCTGTCACAGGAAAATCGTTGTCTATTTCACAAGAAAATTTTGTGAATTCATGTAAAAGAGGCAGGAAACCCACACGTAAACGGGATATCCTGCCTCTTTGGCCATTCATACTATTTAAATTCTAAAACTTACTCCCATGTCGGAATGTAAGCACCCTTGTAAGTATCCTCGATCACCTTCGCAACTTCCGGTGTGCGGAAATAGTCAACAACTTTCTTGTAAAGCTCATTGTCCTTGTCAGCTGTTCTTGCCACGATGATGTTTACATACGGGTTGTCACTTCCCTCTTCGACGCTCTCAAGGAAGATCGAATCTTCTTTCGGGTTTAAGCCGTTGTCAACCGCATGGCCGCCATTGATGACTGCTGCTGCGACGTCCGGAAGAAGGCTTGCTGTGTTTGCTGCCTCAATCTCTTTGATGTCAAGGTTTAACGGGTTCTCTGTGATGTCTTTCTTTGTCGGTGTGTAGCCCGCTGCCGGATCAATTTTAATGAGACCTGCAGACTCTAAAAGCTTTAACGCACGTCCGCCGTTTGTAGCGTCGTTCGGGATTGCGATGATATCGCCGTCCTTGATCTCGGAAACGTCCTTAATCTTGTTGGAGTAAAGGCCTAACGGAGCGATGATGGTCTCGCCGATGATGGAGAGGTCATATCCGTTGTTCTTGCAGTCATCCTCAAAATATGCGATATGCTGGAAAGAGTTTAAATCGATCTCGCCGTCATTTAACGCACGGTTCGGAAGCGGATAATCCGCGAACTTTACAAGCTCCAGATCAATATTCTCCTCAGCAAGTTTCTCGATAACCGGCTGCCACTGCTCATTGTTCTCGCCGACAACACCGAGCTTGATCACAGTCTTCTCGCCGGATGCTGCTGTCGTATCTGCCGCTGCCGCAGAACCTGCTGCTGTTGTGTCTGCTGCCGCCGCTGTTGTCTCTGCCTTCTGGCTGCTTCCGCATGCGGTTAAGGATAATGCTAAAACTGCTGCAGTACCAAGTGCTAAAAATCTTTTCTTCATAATATGTCTCCTCCTAAACTGTTTTCTCGCTGTACGGTTCTATCCGCATTCGCTGTACGGACCGGACAGTTCCATTCTATTGATACGGCTCAGAAAATTTCCGCGCCGCTTCAAGCTGTACGATCGTTTCTAATGACCAGTATCGAAACATACCGGCCGCGAAACAAGGGTTACCCACTTAGTGGGTTGTCTTTTTAATGACATAAGAACCGGTACTCTGAATGAGGCTTACCATGATCAGAATAATGATCACCGTCACATATGTGACATCTGTCTGTCCTCTGGAATGACCGTAACGGATCGCGAAGTCTCCGAGTCCGCCGCCGCCGACAGCACCTGCCATCGCGGTAAGGCCTACCAGGCTGATAAATGTGATCTGCATCGCTCTGACGATTCCCGGTACGCTCTCCTTTAAGTATACACGGAAGATGATCTCCCACGGGCTGTTCCCCATGCTCTCCGCCGCTTCGATCAGTCCGTAATCCACTTCAGCGAGCGCACTCTCGATCTGTCTCGTGAAGAACGGGACAGTACCGAAGATCAACGGTAAGATCGCTCCCTTCGTGCCGATGGCGGTTCCCACCACCATACGGGTCAGCGGAATCAGGGCTGTCAGAAGAATAACAAACGGGATCGAACGGAAAATATTTACCAGCTTGTCTAAAATATTGAAAACAACCTTGTTTTTTAAAACACCCTTCGGAGCGGTCGCCGTGAGGACAATTCCAAAGAAAAGTCCGAATACCATGGAGATGGCTCCTGATACGATCACCATGTAGATCGTCTGTCCAAAGCTTTCCAGAAGCTCATCCGGCTTCGACATCACGTTTGGGATGATTGCATTTAAAAAATCAGCCATTCTCAATCACCTCCACTCCTACATTCTTTGCTTTCAGATATTCAACTGCACCCTCGATATCCTCTTTCCTGCCGCTGGCGATCGCTACGGTTCCGCCGATCGGCGCGTCCTGGACGATCTCCAGATCCGCGAAGATGATATTTAAGTTGATGTTGAACTTTCTGGAAGTCTCGGAGATCAATGCCTCTGATGTATTTTTCTTAATGTAGTTCAACCGAAGGATCTTCTCGCCCGGCTTTAATTCTACAAGCGGTGACTTATCCTCGATCAGTTTCTCGATCTTCTGAAGGTTTGAAGTTGTGCGGATGAAATCTCTCGTGATGCCAGCCTTCGGTGCCGCAAAGATTGAGAACACATCGCCTTCCTCGACAACATTTCCGTGTTCCATAACGGCAACCCTGTCACAGATCTCCTTGACAACTGCCATCTCGTGGGTAATGATCACGATGGTGATTCCAAGCTTCTTGTTTAAGTGCTTTAAGAGCTGTAAAATTGCCCCCGTAGTCTGCGGATCCAGAGCGCTGGTGGCTTCATCGCAGAGAAGAACCTTCGGGTCATTCGCAAGGGCCCGCGCAATCGCGACTCTCTGTTTCTGCCCGCCGGAAAGCTGGCTCGGATACGCGTTTTCTTTCTCCGCGATATCAACAAGCTCCAGAAGCTCCTTCACTTTCGCCTTGATCTGCGGTTTTGTAAGCCCGCTTCCCTTTAACGGGTAAGCAACATTCTCGCCTACCGTTCTGGAACGCATCAGGTTAAAGTGCTGGAAGATCATTCCGATCTTCTTTCTCGCCTCTCTCAATTCCTTTGCCGGAAGATCCGTAAGAACTTTTCCGTCTACGGTGACGGTTCCGCTCGTCGGTCTCTCAAGCAGGTTGATGCATCGCACCAGTGTGGATTTTCCGGCTCCGGAGAATCCGATGATACCGAAGATCTCGCCGCTCTTAATATGGAGCGTGACATCGGAGACCGCGTGGACTTTGTCCGCGCCGGTATCGAAGGTCTTTGTAATATGGTCTAACTGAATCAATTTTATCCTCCTATGTACGTACCAGCCGCACATTTTCTAATCTCTGTGTGTGCTAATAAGATATCACGTTTTCACTGATCCGTCCAATACAGATAAGAAATAAGTTATTATAGGTTTTTCCTATATCAAAGTCGTTTTTATGAATTTTTCCGGCTCCGACATTCATCTGTCTTTCTGTGGTGGTCATTTACCAGATTGAACACTTTAATTTTCGATTACACAAAAAGAATGTGCCTGTTGTGTAACAGGGAATTCCCCGGAATTTCCGATTACACAAAAAACATGGGCAGCTATTGCTTTAGCTGCCCTGTGTATCATATCTTATTTTTTTCGCTTTTCCTACGCTTCCTTCACTGCCTTCACCGCATTGTCTAAGAAGTCTGCTTCCACATACTCTACCGTTCCCTCGTCGACAGCCTTCGCGATTGCCGGACGGATCGGGATCTGAGCGAGAACCGGAATTCCGTATTCCTTTGCGACGTCATCAATATGGCTCTCACCGAAGACGGAAATCTTCTTTCCGCAGTCCGGACATTCGAGGTAGCTCATATTCTCAACAAGACCGAGGATCGGAACATTCATTTTCTTCGCCATGTTGACCGCCTTCTCAACGATCATGGAGACAAGCTCCTGCGGGGAGGTAACGATGATGATTCCATTGACCGGGAGAGACTGGAATACGGTAAGCGGCACATCGCCGGTTCCCGGAGGCATATCTACGAACATGTAGTCGATATCCTGCCAGAGTGTCTCACTCCAGAACTGTTTCACTGCACCTGCAATCACCGGACCACGCCAGATCACCGGATCCGTCTCATTCTCCAGAAGCATATTGGAGGAGATTACCTCAACGCCAGTGGAGGAAGTCGCCGGGACAAGGAGCTTTCCATCCGGAGTCACTGTCACGCCGTCATGGATCCCAAAGGCTCTCGGGATCGACGGACCTGTGATATCCGCATCGAGGATTCCGACTCTCGCACCTGTCGCACGCATGCGGCAGGCCATCAGGGACGTCACTAAGGATTTTCCGACACCGCCTTTACCGCTGACAACGCCGATCACTTTCTTTACGGAGCTCGCCGGATTCAACTTTTCAAGGAAGCTCTGCGGCTCATTTGTCCTGCTTCCGCAGTTTGCGGTACAGGTTCCGCAGTCATGTGTACAATTTTCTGCTGTTTCGCTCATGATTCTCTCTCTTTCTATCGCTTATTCTCCCACCAGATCCTCTACCTGCGGGTTTGGTGGGAGCCATGACAGCCTGCAGCCGTCACATTGCTTATTTTTCTTTAAATTCTGTTCTTATTCCTTTAAGCCTGTCTCAATCAGGTCACATACAGCCTCCAGGGCTTCTTTCTCGTCCGGGCCATCACAATGTACTGTGATCTCATCGCCGCACCGGATCCCGGATGCCATTACGTTTAACACACTTTTCGCATTGATTTCTTTTTCTTTATAAAAAATCATTACTTTAGAATCGAACTTCATGGATGTCTGGCAGAGCAGTCCCGCCGGGCGAAGATGAAGACCTGTCGGGTTTACGAC
>CAKRNI010000045.1 GCA_934370915.1 uncultured Lachnospiraceae bacterium | reverse complement strand
CAGCTTATGTTCAAATTCCCATGCTTTCATAAAGAATCTCCCTCATTTCAGCTGTAAATACCACTTCCTGTCTCTGCTCAGGATAAGAAACAGGGCAGAGATCGGAAGAAAACACATTGTCAAAATGGATCATACAGAAGCTTTGCCTATATTTATAACAGCTCGGAATTTCGAAATAATTTCATCAATTCTTTTTCCCCGACATATTTCTCTTCGAATAAATTCCGATCGCGATCATCGTAACCACGTAAGGAATCGTCTGAATAAGCTGGGACGGCAGATTTAACATCTGAAGCCGTACGGCCAGTGAATCTGCCATACCGAAGATCAGTACCGAGCAGGCGATCTTCCATGGAATACCGAGACCCATGGATTCCGCCGCCATTCCGATCCATCCGCGTCCGGCGATCATGTCTCTTGAGAAGAAGGAAACATAACCCATGGACATGTATGCTCCGCCGATCCCGGCGAGACAGCCGGCGATGAGAAGGGCGATGTATTTATATTTCATGACGTTTAAGCCTACGGATTTTGCGGCACTCTCATTCTCGCCGACAGCGCGGATCCGCAGGCCGACGGTAGTCTTCCAGAAAAAGACCGTGAGGACGATCACCAGAATCAGCCCGAGATAAGTCAGGACATTATGTCCGGAGATAATGGCACCGAGAACCGGGATATCTTTGATAAGCGGAATCCTGATCTCCGGCATCACCGGACTCTTTAAACTTTGGGTGGAACCTTTATTTCCGGTCAGATAGTAGGTCGTAAAGACTGTGAGACCGCCGGACAAAGTATTTAACGCAATTCCGGCGAGTACCGGGTTTGTATTCAGGATCAGCGTAAAGTAACCGAACACGAAAGCCAGCACCACACCGACTGCCATTGCGAATATCACGCCGCCCAGAGCGCTGTGGGTAAAGTAGCCGCCGACAGGTCCCGCAAGGGCACAGCTTAACATAATTCCCTCAGTTCCGATGGGATCGATGCCGCCTTTCACGAAGACCATGCAGGCCATGGCCGCGAACAGGATCGGAGTCATCACACGGATCGAGGTAAAGAGAAAGTCAGGGGAAAGAATCACACTCCAGATATTCATGCCTGTACCTCCTTTTTCGCTGCAGCCTCGAATTCTTTTGTCTCTTTGATGATGAGTTTCTTCTTATATCCGCTAAGGATCGCGGTGGCGGAGATCAGAAGGACCATGACAGCCTGAATGATGTTTACGATCTCAAACGGGATATCGGAATTTCTGGACATGATATCCGCGCCGATCCGCAGGTAAGATAAAAACAGTGCTGCAAACGGGACATACTGTACCTTCCGTCTGGCGACGATGGCGATCAGAACACCGTCCCAGCCATAGCCCGGGAGTGCGGAATACTGGAAGCGCTGGTACATGCCGAAAAGCTCCGCAGCGCCGCCGAGTCCCGCCAGCATACCACCCAGAATCTGGGTCAGGATGATCATGAGGCCGGAGTTGATGCCCGCGTAGTTTGCCATATTGAAGTTTTCGCCCACAAGGTTTGCCTTAAAGCCGAAGGGTGTCCGGTTTACGATGACCCAGATCACAAGGACAGTCACAAGGGCGATGATCGTACCGGAGTTGATACGCGTGCCGGTGATGATCTTGCTTAAAGCGCATCCCTCCGGAAATTTGTAGGAATAGTTGGAGTTCTGGGTCGGATCATAGAAGAAGGTGGTGATGATCCAGAGCCCGACGTACAGGCAGGTGTAATTGAGCATCAGGGAAGTTACAAGCTCATTGGAGCCTGTCTTTACTTTCATGATGCCCGGGATAAAGCAGATAAATCCGCCTGCGACCGCCGCAGCCGCCATGGCCACGATCAGTGCCGTTTTTCCGGAAAGTCCGAGTCCCAGGGAAGCCGCACAGGCAGCAACGGCGCCGATAAAGAACGCGCCTTCCATGGACAGATTGAAAAGCCCCGGTTTAAAGAGGATGATGACCGCAAGTCCTGTAAACATTAACGGTGTCATACCTTCGATGACGTTTCCGAAACGGCGGACGGAGGTCAGCGGTCCGAAAATAAAGTCTCCGAGAGCGGAGAGGGGCTGGCTGCTGATCAGGAGAATGATCGCGAAGACGATGATCAGGGAGATCAGGATGGCGATCATGGTCCGCAGCATTTCTACATAAGATGAGAGAGGTTTTTTCTGTTTCATGATTCCGATACCTCCTGATGTTTCAGCCCGAGCATGTAGTTTCCGAGCTCGAACTCATCTACTTTTTTCGCGTCCTCGAAGTAGGCGGCAGCCTGTCCGCCGCACATGACGAGAATGCTGTCGGAGAGCTCCATGATCTCGTTTAAGTCCGCGGAGATCAGGATAACGCCCTTTCCGGCATCGCGTTGTTCAATGATCTTTTTCCAGATAAACTCGTTGGCACCCACATCGATGCCCCGGGTCGGCTGGTTGGCGATCAGAAGCTTCGGGTCAGAGGAAAATTCCCTTGCGACTACGACCTTCTGCATATTTCCGCCGGACAGCATACCGATCGGCTGATCGTCATTCTGGCAGAGGACGCCGAAGTCGCTGATAAGTTTATCTGCCCGTTCATGGATATTTTTATAATTGAGAAGTCCGTGTTTTTTTAACAGCGGGCTGTCGATGATGTCTGCGATCATGTTGCCCCAGAGGCTGATATTCCCGGCGGCTCCGGTTTTGATGCGGTCCTCGGGGATATAGGAAATTCCGTCATCGCGAATCGCGCGGATGGATTTTCCAAGGATTTCTTTCCCGTCAAAGAGGATACTGCCTTTGACACCGGAGTAGAAACCGAAGATCGCCTCGGCGAGCTCATTCTGTCCGTTTCCCTCAACTCCTGCGATACCTAAGATCTGGCCCTTTTTCAGTGAAAAGGAGACATGGTCCAGGAGCTTTCGTCCTTCTTTATTTTCATAGGTCAGATCAGTGACTTTTAAGAGCGTGTCACCGAATTCTGCCGGCTTTTTATTCATTTTCAGGATGACATCGCGGCCCACCATGAAGCGGGAGATGTCTTCTTCTGTCGCGTTGGCGACCGGGATCGATCCCACTGTCCGTCCGGCGCGGAGAACTGTGATATTGTCGCAGATCTGCATGACTTCGCGGATCTTGTGGGAGATGAAGATGATCGTGTGATCATTTTTCTTTAGTAAAAGAAGCTGTTCAAAGAGTTCGTCTGTCTCCTGTGGCGTCAAAACTGCGGTCGGCTCATCTAAGATCAGGAGCTTCGCCCCGCGGAGCAGGACTTTTAAGATCTCGACCTTCTGTTTCTGGCTGACGGAGAGCTCTCCGACGACAGCCATCGGATCGATCTTTAAGTTGTACTTTTTGGCGGTTTCCTCCACCGCCCGGATCGCTTTTTCCTTGTCGATCATGATCCCGTTTTTCGGTTCCATGCCGAGGATCACGTTCTCATATACCCGCAGAGAATCCACGAGCATGAAGTGCTGATGCACCATTCCGATTCCGAGACGGATCGTGTCAGCGGCACTTTTTGGCTGGATCTTGTTTCCCTCGAAGATGATATCGCCCTCAGTGGCGTCCTCGTCGCCGAACAGGATCTTCATCAGGGTACTTTTTCCGGCACCGTTCTCACCCATCAGGGCATGGATCTCACCTTCCCGGACAGAAAAGCTGACATCCCTGTTAGCCATGACACCGTTGGGGTAGATCTTTGTGATATGTTCCATTTTCAGGATCTCTTTGCCCATACGGATCCTCCTTTCTTATAAAAGCCAAGGGGACTTGTTGACAAGTCCCCTGATGTACTCGATATTCTGGGAAAATCAATGGTCTTGGAAAGATTCCCCAGATGGTTTACATAAAATATCGCAGCAGGTTTCGAGTGGATCTGCCGGATAAAATTACGGAGCTACAGAGTCGATGAGAGCCTGAACTTCGTTCTGGTCAGCATCGCCGAGCGCTGTCGGGATCTCGATCTTTCCGTCGAGAACTTCCTGTTTCTTCTCCTCGATCGTCTTTTTGATCTCGTCCGGAACGTTCTTCTGGAAGTACTCGTTGTCAGCAAGACCTGCACCGTTTTCCTTTAAACCAAGGAATTCACATTTGCCGTAAGGAACCGTTCCCTCTTCTTCCATTTCAGCCATTCTCACGAGGGAATCGCCGACATTCTTTAATACGGAAGAAAGGATCACGTTTGCCTTTGCCTCATCGGAACCGGAGAACAGCATTGCCTGATCAGAGTCAACGCCGATGATGTATTTGCCCATCTCAGCAGCAGCCTCTACGCAGCCAAGTCCGGCCTGCTCAGCAGCCGGGAAGATAATATCAACGCCCTGATTGTACTGGGCGATAGCTGTCTCTTTACCCTTTGCGGTATCATCCCAGGAACCGATGTAGGAAACGTATACCTTGATATCCGGGTCAACAGATTTTGCGCCTGCGATGTATCCAACAAGGAAGTCAGTAATGATCGGGTGCTCGGAACCGCCGACGAAACCGATCTTCTTGTCTTCATTTGCGTTTGGCATGTCTTTGGATTCTGTTACAAGTGCTGCGAGAACGCCGGCAAGGTAGCTGCCCTCGTTCTGTTTGTAGCTGATGGCGTAAAGGTTCGGCCACTTGCCCTCTTCCATATCAGAGTCGAACATAACGAATTTCTGATCCGGGAATTCTTCCGCAACCTGCTCGATGACCTCAGCGGAGGAAGATCCGTTGGAAATGATAACATCGTATTTTCCTTCCTCAGCGAGATCCTGGAATGTCGGCTCCCACTTTGTCTGGTCACGGCCGATCTCGATAACCTTTATCTCGCAGCCAAGATCGGAAGCAATCTTTTCCATACCTGCGTTTGCAGAATCATTGAAGGATTTATCACCTAACTGTCCTGTACATACGAATACAAAGGACGGCTTCTTTGCGTCTGTCTCAGCAGCGGCAGCAGTTGTCTCGGCATCTGCTTTTGCGCTTTCAGCGGCAGCAGTTGTAGCTGCAGTATCAGTTTTTCCTCCGCACGCGGTGAGCAGCAGTCCGGCTGCTAAGAATAATGCGGTAGCTTTCATGGTCTTTTTCATGGTTTCCTCCTGTTTTTCGGCTTGTTCTCCGGAGAATATGATCACCGGAGAACAGATTTGATTTTTTTCATGGGTATACTATACCAAAGTTGTGCAAATTAGACAATGAATATAGGGAAAAAAGTGAAAAATCGTTAAGAAAATAACAATGACGGCGGTTGTGCCCCGCAATGGCCGATGATATAATGGGAATGTGTGACAAAGAACACAGGCAGTATGTGCAATATGGAAGACAGGATGGAAAGGTTATGAAGGGGAAGATTTTAGCGGGTGTGGGTCTGCTGCTGATCGCGGCGGCTCTTCTTCTTACTGTTTATAATATAAGAGAATCAGACCGGGCCGGAGCAGAGTCAGAGGAGATGGTGGTCCGGATGGAGTCACTGACAGCAGATCTGCCGGAGCGGCTGGAGACGGAGAAAAAGGAACTGGTGCCGGAATATAAGAAGAATCCGGAGATGGAAATGCCGACAGTGGAGGTAAATGGACAGGAATGTGTGGGGATGATCGAGATTCCGGCGCTGGGGCTCAAGCTTCCGGTCATAAGCGAGTGGAGCGACGCGAAGCTCAAGAAAGCCCCCTGCCGGTACAGTGGCTCCGCGTATTTAAAGAACATGATCATTGCCGGACATAATTACCGCACTCATTTTTCCGGCATCAAACGCCTGAATCCAGGCGATTCCGTAGTATTCACAGATGCGGACGGAAATGTATTTTCCTATGAAGTGGCGGAGATCGAGACGGTTGGCGGTTACGACATCGAAAAGATGGAAGCCGGGGACTGGGATCTGACACTGTTTACCTGCACGAATAAGGGGAAGGCGCGGGCTGCGGTGAGATGCAGGGAGATTGAGAAATAGAGAGGAGTATTTTTACTTGAAATGCTCTCAGGGAAACAAAGGGTCTGTGTACGGAAACAGGGAAAGTACCTTCGGAGAAGGTGTGCTTTCCATGTTTTTTGCTGTTACATCTGGAAAAGATGACCGGCGGCAGATTGCGCAGATCAAATATTATTTTTTGTAGAAACAATTTCCGCCAACAATTTTATAGGAAGAATAACTGCCGGTTGAGGCGCGTTTGGCGGCTTTGAAGAAGAGGTAGTCACCGATATTGTTGGAGCCGGCCAGAGCATCTTTGGTGGCCTTTATGCAGGACTTGGACGGACCTTTTGCGAGGTATTTGTCCAGAAGGCCGGAGGTTGCACCGGGGAACTGGCCGTCGGCGTAGATCACATCGGAGATCGTTTTGCCCCACTTTTTGGATTTTACACGGTTTACGATGCAGCTTGCCACGGCGAGCTGGTCCTCATAGCGGTCATCGCCAGTCTCCATCGCGACGCAGGCTGCCATCAGGTAGATCTCGTCCTCAGTGGCGGAGATCACATAGGACGGTGCCGCAGAGGTTCCGTTTCCGGATGCGCTCAGCGCTGCGGACTCTTCCTTTGCGTCGACAGCGGCAGCAGGAACCGGGCCGATGGAGGCATATTTACTGGAAATATAGCCGTTTGTGTCGGCGGAGAGCTGAACCTTTGTCCAGCCGTCAGATTCACTTAAGACAGGGAAGGAATCGCCCTCAGCCGCCTGTTTTAAGATTGCGGAATCTGTGGTTGGGGTCTCGCGGACATTTAAGGTCGTTGCGGTGATCTTTGCGGATAAGAGACCGAGCTCTTTTGCTAACGGCTCGATATCTGCTCCAAAGAGCAGATACTTGTCGCTCATCCATCCTTCAATTTTTCCGGAACGGACCTTCGTCCAGCCATCTTTCTTCTCTAATACGGTTCCGCCCGCTCCACGGTAACACTTTCCGACGATCTCTCCGTCCGTGGACGGTTTCGTCCGCATATTTAACGGTTCACTTGTCACATTTGCCACGGCAAGATTGTCGTAGGCGGATGCGGCGAGAGATGGAAGAGCCGGGAATGCGGTGGAAAGGAACAGGACAGATGCGGCGGCAGCCGCTTTTAAAAGAAGCTTCTTTGAAAAGTCAGGAATCAGATTCTGTAATTTTCTCATGCAAAATTTCCTCATATCAGCTGAATATCCCGCTTGTATTACGGGAATTGTTTCAAATATTACAAAATTATTACGAAGATATTATAGCAAAAATGGAGAAATTTGTCAAATCAGCATTCCCATTGATATTTCCTGAGGTCCACATGCATCGCGTCCTTCAGCTCCATGCCTTCCTGTCGCAGCAGAAATGCCTGTTCCGGCCAGCCGGGGACGAGGCGGCCGGCGTGGTTTACGACGCGGTGGCAGGGAAAATCTCCGTAGTTTGAGGCGTGGGAGAGGACCCGGGCCACGAGGCGGGAGTTTTTGTCCCTGCCGATGAGACGGGCGATCTGGCCGTAGGTGGCGACGGTTCCCTCGGGAATCTCCGCGACTACGGACAGGACTTCGTATGCGAAATCTTCAGTGAAACGGGCGGATGCTGCCATATTACTGCGTCTCCTTCTGCTCTTCCCACATTTTCACCGGCATGCCGTTGACTTCCACGTTGTCCTCGACCGCTATCACAAGGCAGCGGCGGCCGCCGATGAACTTCGTTTCTACAAGATCTAACCGATCCGGATTGACCTTGATGTCTACGTCCGGTGTCTTCACGGCAAACTTTCCGGTTCCTGTGATGGCCGGGACAAGGATCGCGGTATTTTCTCCGGCAGCTTCCTCGTAGACTTTATCAAAGTGCTCCAGACGTTCCGGCTCCACACCACTCTTTTCGAGAAGATCTTTTACTTCCGGCTTTGTGAGAGTCAGCGGAACTTCGTCTTCTTTATGCTCCTCCGCAAGCTCCGTAAGGTTTTCGTGGATCTGGCGGACAGTCTCATAGTTGCATTCCTCTCCCAGCGTATCGGTCAGGATCTCCTGAAACGCTTCTTTCTGGGACTTAAAGGAGATCGGTGTCGGCGCACCGAGGCAGGCATCAATAAATTCAGAGTGGAGCTCCTCCGGGTTTTTTGAGAAATACAGGACGCTGTGAATATCGCTGCTGCGGTCATTAAATGCAGGGAACAGGAATCCGGTCATCGGGGTCTGTACCCACCAGTCCCGCGGGCGCTCCTCAATTGCATTGGTCGTTTCATTATAAGAAAGACCGGGCTCGGAGAGCTTTACCGGGCAGATGCAGCAGAGGATATGGTTGTAGACCTCCTCGGATGCGTCGAACATTTCCTCATTGTCGGACGCTTTCCCCGGAACATCGTAGGCGCTGTGGATCAGGATGATATAGTAGTTTTCCCCGTACTCATAATTTTCGATCACCTTATTATAGAAAGTATCCACGGTCTCGTCGTCCGCGAGTTTTTCATCACGGAGTTTCATGAGAAGCTCGTGGGCGCTGTCCGGACCTTCGTCGTGGATCGAGTACTCCAGATTATGGAGATTTTTTCCGATTCCCCCGGACAGGGATTTCTTGAAGATCTCGTAGTATTTAAAGATCTCCTCCTCGGACAGGGCGAAGAACGCCTCCTTTAAGGTCGTTTTGATCTGCTTTTCGGCATCAACGTAGCATCCGCAGATGCGGGTGATGGCGTTGTTGTCCTTCTTGAATTGCTTCTTTATTTCTGAAATTTCACGTTTATTCATAATATGTATCCTTTTCAAACAAATTCCAGTCATAAAGGATCTTACGTTTCGCTGTAAATGCAATGGAAGATGAAAGTATGGCTGGAGAAAAAATCATTGATGATCGATAGATCCTGATTGACAGCGATGTGCATCTGTTGTGCCGCGCACAGGAGAATGAAAGGCAGCTGGCAAATAAATAGCTGTGAAGACATCTATTTATTTAATAGCTTTTCCGCATAATACATTGCAGCCACATGAACCGCCTGTACAAGCCCGCCGTTTGTCATCAGCTTTTTCGTTTCCTCGGCGGACATCACGACGATCTCCAGATCTTCGGTGGCATCGAGATGCTGTCCGCTGACCCTCTTACAGTCTGTGATCAGATAACAGTGGGCGAAATTGCTGATACACGCCGCGTTTGGCGCGACCTTGCAGAGAAATACCGGCTCGCTTCCAGCATAGCCGGTCTCCTCGAAGAGTTCCCTCGCAGCCCCGGCTGCGGGATCCGCATCTGTCGGCTCCATGCATCCGGCAGGAAGCTCCAAAAGGATCTGTCGCGTTCCATGGCGGTACTGGCGCACGAAGATAAAGTCCCCGTCAACGGTGACAGCGACCACGACAACAAAGTCCGGCACATCATTTACATAAAATGGAGAGATCTTCGTGCCGTCCGGCAGCGCACAGTCGTCGGCGTGAAGATCGATCCAGCGGTCCTTTATGATCGTTTTGGATCCGTTGCAGATCCACGGTTTAATCGACATAACCTTTTCCTCCTAAATCAGGACAAATATAACCTAAAATCCAGTCTGCACAAGGGGACAGACCAATTTAACGAATTGCCGAACCGGCAAAATGTCCAGGCGGACAAAAGATGATGGAGAGCAGAATGCCATACTGCAATCTGCCTCACTATAATGCGATTAAGCTCTCATCATCCGGTACATAAATATTTCCACTGTAATAGCGCTTTCCCTCGCTCTTGTAAAGCCGTTCACGTCCGGCTACATTGCTGTCCTCCGTGTGCCAGAGAACGAGATTCGGGATTCCGAGGGATTCTGCCAGCTCGCAGGCGTCCTTCACGGTGCTGTGGTGCTTTTCATATGGCTTCCAGATATCCCGCTCCGCATAGAGACAGAACGCCTCGTGGAGGAGCCAGTCGCTGCCGCGGACATACTTTTCGCAGACCGGATTGTACGGTTCATCTCCGGCGCATGTGAGCTTTCTTCCGTTATTCAATGTCAGCGTGAATCCAAACTGCTTTAACTTCGTGGAATGGATATCAAAGAATGTCACATCATAGCTCAAAATATGGCGTGTTTCGCCGTCCTTCACTTCTTCCAGATGGATCCTGTTGCCGATCATGTTGTAAAACTTATCCTGGATCGTCAGGCGGCAGAGGGTCCGGATCGTTTCAATAAGCTCTGCATGGCAGTAAATATAGGCATCTCCGTCATACTGATCCTTTTTCATCTTTGTGGCGATCATGCGGACCATCCAGACGATGCCTAAGACATGGTCCGTGTGGGCGTGGGTCACAAAAATGTGATGGATGTGTTCAATGGGAACCTGCATGTTATCCAGAATCTTTAAGATCCCGTTTCCACCGCCGGCATCCACCATGAAATATTCATCTCCGTCTCTTAATGCGAAACATGTATTATAAAGATTGGTGACCGTTGCGTTTCCGGTCCCAAAAACATAGAGAAGTTCGCTGTTCATAAGAAAAATCTCCCTCCTGAAGTGTACTTTGACTGCACAGGATCTGCGCCGTTACTGTACACGGGTAGGAATTTTCTGAACTGAAAATTCCGTACAATACAGTAACTCTGCGTCCGGGGCCCTGTGGCATGGATTCTCTGGTTGAGTTTTGAATATGAATATGTTACTATAAAATAAATGGAAAAGCAATTCCCAGGCGGTTAAATTTTTAACCGGCAAGATGGAAGAATCCCGCAAAAATCCGGCAAAATGCAGGGAATACGAAGCATCGGAAAATTCGCTGCAGCGCGCGCATCGGATGAACTGCAACGGAAAAACGGGACCGGGAACGGCAGGAAAAAATTTATACGCGCCTGGAAAAACGCAGGGAGGAAAATAACGACAATGAGAGATTTGGACTACCTGAAGCTGCTTGCAAAAGAGTATCCGACAGTGAAAGCGGCATCCAGTGAGATCATCAACCTGATGGCGATCCGGGGACTTCCGAAAGGAACCGAGTATTTCTTCAGTGACCTGCACGGCGAATACGAAGCATTTATCCATCTGCTTCGCAGCGCCTCCGGTATTATCCGTGAAAAAATATCGGAGACCTTCGGCTACGTGATTTCGGACGACGAGGAGATTGCTCTGGCGAACCTGATCTACTATCCGGAACGGAATATCCGCCGGATCCAGAAAGAGGGAAAATATACAGAAGACTGGCAGAGAATCACGATCTACCGTCTGGTGCGCATCTGTAAAGAGGTTTCCTCGAAATTTACAAGATCGAAAGTGCGTAAAAAAATGCCTCCGGCATTCGCGTATATCATCGATGAGCTTCTGCATGTGGATTACAACGATGATAATAAGAAGGTGTACTACGATGAGATCATCCACTCCATCATCGATATCGGGATGGGAGATGAATTTATCAAGGCACTGTGCAACCTGATCCAGAACCTGACTGTGGACAGTCTGCACATTATCGGCGATATCTTTGATCGTGGACCGCGTGCGGATATCATCATGGACGAGCTGATGCACTTCCACGATGTGGATATCCAGTGGGGCAACCACGATATCTCCTGGATGGGCGCAGCTACCGGCAACCTTGCCTGCATCTGTACCGTTCTGAGGATCGCGATCCGCTATAATGGCTTTGATGTCCTCGAGGATGGATATGGGATCAATCTCCGCCAGCTGTCCATGTTTGCAGCGAGGGTTTATAAGGATGATCCGTGCGAGCGCTTCCTTCCGAAAATTCTCGATGAGAACATTTATGATGCCGTAGATCCGGGACTTGCAGCGAAGATGCACAAGGCGATCGCGGTGATTCAGTTCAAACTGGAGGGACAGACGATCAAACGTCACCCGGATTACCAGATCAACGACAGGATCCATCTGGAACACATCGACTTCGCAAAGGGAACCGTAAAGATCCATGGCAAGGATTACAAGATGCTGGATATGAATTTCCCGACGATCGATCCGAAAGATCCGCTGAAGCTTACGAAGGAAGAGCAGGAGCTGATCAACAACCTTGCCCTGTCCTTCCAGCACAGCAAGACGCTTCATCGCCATATCCGCTTTATTTATTCTCACGGCGCGATGTACAAACGGTGCAATTCGAACCTTCTGTACCACGGATGTATTCCGATGAAGGAGGACGGATCCTTTGAGGAGTTGAAGCTTAAGGGAATCATTTATTCCGGAAAACGTCTTCTCGATTACATCGAGGATGCAGTGAAGATGGCATACTTCCTTCCGGATGATGATCCGACGAAGGACTGGTACCGCGATTTTATGTGGTATTTGTGGTGCGGACCGAAGTCCCCGGTATACGGAAAAGACAATATGGCAACTTTTGAGAATTATTTTGTCGCAGATAAGGCAGCGGCAAAAGAAAATATGAATCCGTATTATAAACTGAGTGAAAAAGAGGAATTCTGTAATAAGATCCTCAAGGAATTCGGCCTTCCGGTGGAGGGGTCCCACATTATCAACGGACATGTTCCGGTGAAATTAAAGGATGGCGAGAGTCCGGTCAAGGGCAACGGAAAGCTCTTCGTGATCGATGGCGGTCTTTCCAAGTCCTACCAGCCGAAGACGGGAATCGCGGGCTATACCCTGATCTTCAATTCCCATCATCTGGCGCTGGCGGAACATAAACCATTTGATCGGAACCATGAGAATACACCGAAGGTTACGATCGTAGAGAAAATGAAAAAGCGTGTGATGGTAGCGGACACGGATACCGGAAAGGAGCTTGCGGCAAAGATCGCGGATCTCAAGGAGCTCGTGGCGGCCTACCGCGGCGGCATCATTAAAGAAAAACTGGAGTAAAATGCATGAACAAGGACGAATTTTTAAGACGTCTGGAGGAAGCACTTTCGGGTGAAGTTCCGGCGTCGGTCATCCGCGATAACCTGAACTATTACGCGGATTATCTTTCCCAGGAACTGGGAAAAGGCCGTACCATGGATGAAATTATTGAGGAGATCGGTGAGCCGAATATCGTGGCCCGCACGATCATTGATTCCGCTGAGGCGGCGGGGGAGACCGGAGACGGTTATGGAAGTTTTGAGGACGCGTCCCCGCGGGACGATGACAGAAGAAACACTTACAGCCAGGGAAGTTATCAGAACGGCTCCGCGCCGAATATCCATTATTTCGATCTGAATAAGTGGTACTGGAAATTGGCCCTTGTTGTGATCCTGTTTCTTGTGATCTCCGTGGTGTTCAGCATTATGGGCGGCGTGTTCTATCTCCTGATCCGGTTCTCAGGACCGATCCTGATGTGCCTGATTATTTACTGGATCGTTAAGAATTTCCGGGGAAGATAGTAAAGTAAATATAATAGGAAGAAATGAACGGGCAGCAGGAGCTGTGAACTGCAGATGCAGGCACGGAAAATGGCGGACCGATTCATGAATTTAAAGACGGAAATGTCTGAAAAGCCTTGATTTTACTGAAAGAATCAACAGATTACAGGATGTTACAATTGAAATAAGTTATGTAAACAGGTGCGGCGTTCTCTTTTGGGAGCGCCGCATTTTTGCCACAAAACTGGTGATTTTCGCCTAAATTATTAAGAGTTTATGAATTCCTTTGTTTTTATTGACAAAAGAGGCCATAGGAAATATAATTTGTTTGTAACAAAACGTAACATATTTGTAACAAACCTTACAAACTATGAAAGCTTTAAAATAAGAGGATTTCAATGACAAATAAACTTTTCAGAACTTTAAAGATCACCTGTTTATGTATGGCTTTAACCGCAGCGCTTCCGATCGTTTCCTTCGCGGATGAGCAGACGGCAGTGAATGAAAATAAAAAAGTAGTAACGATCATCCACCTCGATGAAAACGGAAATCCGTTAGAAGAGGACAAGCAGACAGAGACAACGACAGAGAGTTCTGAAGAGAATACCGATACAGCTTCCGAAGAGAAAAACACAGACGATACTGTAGCTGACAGTGCAGAGGCAGAAGAGGCAGACGCAGATGAGGAAAGTGCGGATGACGAGGAAGTATTAGAGGCAGAGGTCGATGTTGAGGATGACCTCCGCTCCGAGATCGTTACATATGCACTTCAGTTTGTAGGAAACCGTTACAAATACGGTGGAACAAATCCGAATACCGGTGTTGACTGTTCCGGATTTACTTCCTACGTAATGCGTCACGCAGCAGGCGTAGAGCTCCCGCATTCTTCCGGCGGACAGTCCCGCATGGGTCGTGTGGTAAGCAGCTCCGAGATGCGCCCGGGCGATATTATCAGCTACGGTTCCGGAAAGAGAATCAACCATGTTGCGCTCTATATCGGAAATGGACAGATCGTACATGCCTCCACAGAGAAGACCGGAATCAAGGTTTCCAGATGGAACTACCGTACACCGGTCCGGATCGTAAACGTACTTGGCGACTAACCTGAAATTGGATAAAGGATAAAAAGGATAAAAAAGTGCCCTTTGCAGCAGATCTTTGAGGATTGCTGCTGAGGGCACTTTTGCGTACTATCTTCTCTGGCGGTTTCCGGAATGAAGGATGATCTTAAACACGCCGGCCTGTTCCAGCGTCTTTGCCACAAGGAAAAAGATCAGGGAGTCCACAGGCCATTGGATCAGGTTCTTGATGGCGCGGGCCGGCAGGATTGCCAGGAATCCTTTTCCGTTCAGAAGTGTCAGCCAGTAGGTTCCGAGGATGATGTTGCAGAGAATGATTACCACGAGCTTTGCTGTGAGGATCCGCGGCAGGGAAAGGTTCTTTTTATAGAAGAATAGGCCGTAGATAAATGCCGCAAGCATCGCGTTGAACGTAAAGCCCGGCATAAATCCACCGTCCGGCTTTAACATAAACTTGATCACATCCATAGCGCCGCCGAATAATCCGCCGACGACCGGGCCGAACAGATAATCTACCAGCATATTTGGGATCGAACCGAAGCCGATCTTCAGGTTTGGCGTGATCTTAAAGGAGTAGTATCCGAGTACAACGGACAGTGCGCCGAACATGGCGCAGGTAGTGATGGTGGTGACCTTCTTAAATTCACGGGATGATTCAAAGATCCTGGAAAAGAGGTCGCTTGAGCTTTTTTGCATAAAAAAATACCTCCTTTGCAGATTCTCGGACCACAACAGGAGATAATATACGGAGCTATCTTCTGATGCAGCGGGATGCGATATGTGCACCGCGGGAAAATCCCTTCGTCCTGCCAGCAACTCCCTGTCTGGCGGGCACTTGACGCGCACACGTCTACTCTGCATGTTTGTTTGATTTTCAGGGCGGTTGGCGCTCTGATGCCATTACAGTATCATGAATGGTGTGGAATGTAAAGAGCCAAAGGCGTTTTTGACGAAAATAAGCGATAAAGATTTCCGCAATTTCGGTGTTTTGATGTCTATACTTTTCAGAAACACTGATTTATAATACATCAAGTTCATTAGAAACCCGTGAGTCATAAAAGATATGAAATCAAATAAACAGACACAGGAGAGTTACATATGCAGAAAAGTGAGGTAAAGGATCTGACGGTCGGATCGCCAATGAAGCTGATCTTAAG
>CAKRNI010000044.1 GCA_934370915.1 uncultured Lachnospiraceae bacterium | reverse complement strand
CGGATCTCATCCACATTGGCTGTATCAATGAAAAATTTCATTGGTTCCCCCTCCTGTATTTCAAATAATCGTAACTGTCCGGTAAATCCGCAGTTACAAATCGCCATATAAAACCATTTTAACATGAGGACGAGGTTTGTCAATGCATTTCGACATTTTTCTATCCCGCATATGGAATAAATTCAAAGCAGTTCTCCTCTTCTTCCCCATCGATCAAAAAGCCCCAGCCTTTATCCGACCGCTTCACATCCAGCCGGCATTTCCGTCCATCGGAGAGCTCCATGTCCACAAAGCTTTCCAGATCCGTCGCCCGGACATAATACTCGGTTCCTGCCGGAAGCTTTTCTTCTTTCCCGTTCCCGTCAAAGACCGTCACCGGAAGCTCCCTCGTGGATACCAGAGCCGTCTCATCCTCCTTCGAGTCGCAGACATTGACTTTTGTATACACCTCGTTCTCTGCCACCGGCATTCCGCTCTCACCCACATGGAATTTCCGGTAAGCGTCATATGTACCCAGAGCATCTACCCTGCGAGTAAGGTAAAATCCATCCGGATCATTTAACAGGGCGCCATGAGGACTGTCATTCGATGTACCAACATGACGGATCTTTTCTCCCTTCAGATCAAAGACTTCCATGGTTCTCCAGTCATTCTCGCTCTGGATCTCCGTGTAGAGATATGGGTGCCCGTCATCTGTCATGACGACCCAGCCTCCCTGGGGCTGTCCATAAAGCTCCATCGTGAATTCTTCCTTATTTCCGCCCTGTTCCCGCTCAATCGTGATATTTCTCGTGTCATACCCGTCTGCAGCATCATCAAAATGATATCTCACAGAGGTATCGGTTTCCCCCTGCTCATACGTCACAGTCTCCCAGGAACTGGTCTTTTTTGCCCAGCCTTCTGAATTTTTCCCTATATAGTCTGTCCGGAACATCGCTTCATTTCCGGCGAACGGAACCTCCACCTCAACAGCTCCTGCCGCATATGAGGCGATAACATACTGATCAAAATGAATGCACACACCTGTTTTTGTGATGCACCATTCCAGTGGCCCATATCCATCTGTCCCCGCAAACAGACTGTCCACGGTCGTTTCATAATCATCGAATAATCCTTTCTCCTCCTTCTGCTCAGAAAGCTCCTCCTTCACATATTTTCGGAATCCCGGAAGATCTTTTACCACATCGCCGAGTTCCAGCTCTTTTCCCGTCTGCGTATCGAAATTGTGGTATTCCGTCACAGAGCTTGGATGCGCACCTCCCAGATCATAATATTTCAGCCAGTACACACTGACGACCGTATGATCGAAGCGGACTGGATTGAATTCATAATTACAGACATATGACTGCTTCATATCCGGGTAATTGTTCCGCATATCCTCAGCTTCTTTTTTGTAGGAGGCATACTCCTCTTTATTCTGGCTGACCAGCTTTTTGTTCAGGGAAATGAGCGACTGCTTCAGCGCGTCATATCCGTCCCCCTGGACGTAGACCTTGTCACAGCGCGATGTGATGATCGGGGTCTGGTCCGAGTCATCCCATTCCCCGTCATATTTCCCGCTTACTGCGATAGGGATCAGGGCGAAGCGGTCCGTCTGGGCATCCGCGCCCGTATTCCCGTTTTGATCAATGCCCGATATGCTCTCCACCGCACTCTCCGGTCCACGCTCCGCTGTGGATTCTGTCTCCCTGCTCTCCTGCGTCGTCTCCGCCGCTGTATCCACCGCCACTGTATCTTTTTTCTGGCAGCCGGTCATGAGACTCACTGCGATCAGAAGATATAATCCATATTTTCTCATACTTTTCCCTTCCTTTATCAATTTTTATAACCGTTTGATTTTATTTACCGCATACATGCGGCATTCACGTTCTGCTTCCCTTTGCAGCCGGAATTTTCCTGTATCAGGACTATTTCTTTTTATAACCTTATCTTACCGCAGATGCTTCGGGGAATCCATTTCTTTTCCCTTACGAATTTTTAAAACAAAGCGGAAGAAAACAGAACGTACAGCGGATCTCCCTTCTCGCAAAAATTTCGGCATATTCAGGCACAAAAATACCGGAAACAGGCAGCTCCCCATTTCCGGCATTTTCATTATATTCTCATATATCCATTTTATCCGCGCGTCAGGCCTCTTACAGCATCCAATCCTTCAAAACATCGTGATCCCGCAGAAGTTTTCCAACGACCGTCTTATCGATCTTTCGAAGTAACGGCTTTTTCAACATCTCAAACGGCATCGGAAGCTTCATCTCAAGCGGGGACTTTCCGTCCATGAGTTTCACCGTGCTGTCTAAGAGTTCTCTCACATCGTAGACGCTGCCCCATACCTCCGGCACACCGCGGTCCACTCCGCAGAGTCCGTATACTGCTTCCATGGCGGTACGGACAGAATACTCTGTAGTGAAGATCGTATCTCTCGGAGTCTCCGCAAACTGTCCAAGGAAAGCGGCATTTACAGATCCGTCCGGAATTACATCCGGGCGGTCTCCGGCAGACCTCGGCATAAAGAATGCGGTGATATACGGCATCATGGTCGGTGTGCAGTTACACTCCTCCCCTGACAGTCTCTCGATATCCTCCACCGGGATTCCGAGATGATACAGCCACTCAGCAGTGATCTCCTTACCGGTGCACTCCTTCATTGGCTTCTTCACGTAGTCACCCGGAACATCGGTGAACAGGCTGTATACCCACACGCAGATCTCCTCTTTTTTCTGATTTTTGAACTGACCCTGACGGTTGATGGTCCAGCTTAAGAGCCATCTGGAATCGCGGCAGCTCACGATACCGCCGGTAACGACTTTTCCGGTTCTCGGATCGCGCTTGCAGATCTTTTTGATCTGGTCGATGATCTCCTCATTTGCCGTAGTCACCGTCGCGGACTCCCAGTTTGTCTTTTCAATATCAGAGCAGAACTTCTCCGGATGACCGAAGGACGGATCCTGCGCCGCAATTTTTTTCCAGAGGCTCCAGCACCCGCTGCTTCTCACTTCCGCATCGCCCACCGGTGCATGGTTCTGGTCACCGTAGATCGTTCCCTCCGTACAGCTTCCGTTTGTGATGAACACAAGATCCTTTTCCGTCAACGGGATCTCCGTGTCCCCGTTCTTCGTGCGGCACTCAATGGCACGGGCCGTCTTCTTACCGTCTTTGATCTCAAAACGGACATTTGTGACCTCCGTGCCGAACTTAAACTCTACTCCCGCTGCCTCCAGATATTTCTGCATCGGAAGGATCAGGGATTCGTACTGGTTATAGCGGGTGAATTTCAGGGCAGAGAAATCCGGAAGTCCGCCGATATGATGGATGAATCGCTGGAAATACCGTTTCATCTCCAGTGCACTGTGCCAGTTTTCAAAGGCGAACATGGTTCTCCAGTAGAGCCAGAACTCAGAACCAAATACCTCATCGTCAAAGATATCCTCGATACTCTTGTCGTAGAGGTCCTCATCCCTTGTAAAGAAAAGCTTCATGATCTCCATGCTGCCTTTCTGGCTCAAACCGAACTTCCCGTCCGTGTGGGCATCCTCACCGCGGTGCTCTGTGGCACGGCAGAGGGAATAGTTTGGATCATGCTTGTTTAACCAGTAATACTCATCGAGAACGGACGCACCCGGAACCTCCAGCGACGGGATACTGTGGAAGAGATCCCAGAGGCACTCAAAATGATCCTCCATCTCACGGCCGCCGCGCATCACATATCCTCTTGTCGGATCATCGATTCCGTCGCAGGCACCGCCGGCGATATCCATAGCCTCTAAAATATGGACATTTTTTCCCGGCATCTGGGCGTCACGGACGAGAAAGCACGCTGCTGCCAGAGACGCAAGACCGCTTCCCACAAGATATGCAGATTTCTCATCGATCCCGGCCGGTTTTTCCGGGCGGGCAAATGCCTCATAATTTCCGTTTGTGTAGTAGATTCCCTTACTGTTCTTATCATGCTTTCCGAGCTCTGTGTTGCGGTAATCAGATCTGCCCCCATGGGAAGTTTTTTTCGTCTGATCCTTTTCCTGCTTTCCACGCTTCTTCGCTGCAAGTACTGCTGTAATTCCGGCACCCGCCGCTATCACTGCTCCGGCTTTCCATCCTTTTTTGCTCATTTTTCCAGTTTCCTTTCCTATTTATTTTGTTTCTTTTTCCTATATCATGTAGTTTTCGTAACTATATTGCTTTTTTGATAGTAATCCTTTCCGCAGACTTTGTCAAGCCCTTCCTTTCAAATAAGAATGTGCCTTGGCGCATTCTTTCGCCTCGCGCGGTCGCTTGCGACAATCTACACCTTCGCGCGAGTGCGCATCATTGGCACGTTAGTGCCTTTTGTGTAATAGGGAATTCCTCGGAAAATTTCCTATTACAAAAACACCCCGCCCGCTGTCCCTATAAGGTCAGCGAACAGGGTATTAAAAAGGGGAGGATAAGTATTAATCTTTTTCTTTGGTACTGATCATAGGATTGCCTGTTTTTCCGTTTTTATACATCGCAGAAAATTTTTTATTTCTATACATGGCCCTTGGATAAAAAAAGATGATTGATTTTCCATTTTCCTTTTTTTATAATATCTGTGTGCAAAATTTTTGGTTTTTTCCGTCCGGAAGATTCCGGCGGAACGATAAACTGCGGCGGCATCTGCCATGAGGTTTCATGACAGCCGGCGTAAATCTATTCAGATTGGAGAATCTTATGAAAAATCTTGTAATCGGACAGTCCGGCGGACCGACCGCCGTTATCAACGCAAGTCTTTACGGCGCGGTAAAAGCATTCCGTGAATCCGGAACAGACGGACATGTTCTTGGAATGATCAACGGAATCGAAGGTTTCCTCGCTGACCATGTGATGGACCTCTCCACGGATCTTTCTGACGAAGAGCTGGAACTCTTAAAACTCACTCCGGCTGCTTATCTCGGTTCCTGCCGTTATAAACTCCCGGCAGACTTAGAGAGTGAAGTTTATCCGGCAATCTTTGACAATTTCCGCGAGATGAACATCGGTTACTTTCTCTACGTGGGAGGAAATGACTCCATGGATACCGTGGACAAGCTCTCCCGCTACGCGGAAAAAATGGGAAGCGATGTGAAATTCATCGGGATTCCGAAGACGATCGATAACGACCTTGTCCTCACGGATCACACCCCCGGATTCGGAAGCGCTGCAAAATACGTTGCCTCCACTGTCCGCGAGATCGTTCTTGACGCCTCTGTCTATCAACAGCGATCCGTCACCATCGTCGAGATCATGGGACGTCATGCCGGATGGCTCACCGCAGCCTCCAAACTCGCGAGAAAGTATGAGGGCGACAACCCATGCCTGATCTACCTTCCGGAAACTCCGTTCTCTTTAGAGCAGTTCTACAGGGATCTCGACGCGGCTTTCAAAAAGTCTCCGAACCTCGTTGTCTGCGTCTCCGAGGGAATCGCCGATGAGGGCGGAACCTTTATCTGTGAGTACTCTGATGCTGCAAAGCTTGACTCCTTCGGTCACAAGATGCTCACCGGATGCGGTGAGATCTTAGAAAGCTTTGTCCGCGATAAGTTCGGCGTAAAAGTCCGCTCCATCGAGTTAAACGTCAACCAGCGCTGCAGCGGCATGATGGTATCCGAGACGGATATTGAAGAGTCCGCTATGGCAGGTGCCGCAGGCGTGAAGGCAGCTCTCGCCGGGGAGACAAAGAAAATGATCGCCTTCAAGCGTGATTCCAATGTTCCCTACGCGATGCACTGCGCCCCGGAGGATGTGAGCCTCATCTGTAATCAGGAGAAGAAATTCCCGAAGGAATGGATCAGTGCTTCAGGAAACGACATTACCGATGACTTCTTAGCCTACGCTCTCCCGCTGATTCAGGGCGAGCCCAAGCGTGTGATGGAAAACGGTGTACCGAAATATCTGTACAGAAAGTAGAAAAACAAGGACCAGGAAGGCTGCACTTCTGCCTTTCTGGTCCTTTTCCTGTTTCTCAATTCACTTCACTGATATCCATCAGCCCGCACCCGTCATAGAAAAACTTCAAAATCTCCTGACAGGTCTTTCCCTGCTTCGCCATGCCCTGCGCACCGTTCTGACTCATACCGACGCCATGTCCGAATCCGCCTCCATAGATCGTGAAGGTCGTCACCTGATTTTCGTCGGTTCCATTATTTTCGATATAGATGAAACCACTTGGAAGCGTATCCCACCCCGTGGATGTGGATCCGTCCTTTCTGTTGTATACAAGCGACACGTTTCCGAGAATGCTGCGGATCCGGCTCTGTCCGGAAAATGTCTTAGTGCCTTCCGTCCCAACGACTTTCAGGGTCTTTGCGTATCCACCGGCTCCTCTTGAGGTGATCGTAAGTCCCGTGATCCTGCCGACTCCGCCGATTTTTTCATCCAGAATCGTACTGGTGGTCTTCGTGTTCCAGCGGAACATCGGGAAATCGGAGTCATAGGCGTCCGTATTTTCTTCTTTGATAAAATTCTCAAAGGCCTCATTGGATGTCAGATCCATCTTTTTCGCCTTATCATTGATCGTGACAGCTCTGAGATACGGTGTACCGGACGCGTCCGCTCCCCACACACTTCCGTCGGTTCCATGTCCGTCGGATGTGGAATAATAGAATGCCTCGATCGGATCCCCGTTGAATTCCAGAAGCTGTCCGAATGTCTCATTCACTGCAGCATCCGTAGAATCATAGGTCAGCGTATTGTTGTAAACCTGAAAATTCGTGCTGTCATCCACATGGGCACCGTAGGTAGAGTAGGAGTTTCCCTGAATCTGGTGCCATGCATAAGTTCTCGCACAGATTGCCTGAGCCTTTAACGCCTCCAGTTCATAAGTCGGCGGCATCTCGCTCGGTGTTACGCGTTTTAAATATTCTTCCAGATCCACCTCATTTAAGAGAAGCAGACCGTCATTCTCCTCCGTGATCTCCATATGTCCCGGATAAACAGGGGTTCCCTGGGCACGGCTCAGACTGTGCACGGTGATCATTCCGCCCTCATTGGCTGATCGGAATGTGAGACGCCCGTCCGCAAGTCTGGAATCCCCGGGTTTTATCGTCACTGTCTCCCCTGCCGCAATGGATTCCGTCTTTGCGTCCTTCTCATCTCCATACTCTAAAACTGCCATGGAATCGCAGGACAACGTAATCTCACTGTGGAACAGGGATTTAAACCCATCTGTCATAAGCAGCACACGGATCGCGTCAATGTCCGGTTTCTCCGTTGTGAGGGCCGCGCAGATCTTTCCGTCTGCAACCACAAATTCCTGCATATGGTAACCGACGAGAATATCCTTCTTCTGTTGTTCCCTCAGAACACCGTAGGTACGGTAGATCTTAAACTGATCCGCCAACGGCACACTGCCGTAGCCGTCGATCTCGATCTCCGTGTCGCGGACCGCGAGGACCGTTCCTGTGATCTTCTCTTTCTTTAACACAAGGCGCTTCGGATTCCCGCCCTTTAAATACAGATCCCCGATCTGTCCGGAGATCTCACTCTCATCCTTCAAGACTCCCTTTACCGGAAATTCTCTCTGGATGTTTCCGATAAATACAGTTACCGTCTTCCCGGAAAATCCCGAGATCCATGCATTCTCATAGACGATCTCATCTGAGACCAGCCCCTCAACTTTCAGGATCTCATCATCTCTCGCCAGAAAACGGATCTTACGGTCGATATATCCGTCGAGGTAAAGTCCCTCAAACTGAAAGCTCCCGTCCCTTGTATAGGCCGTCCAGGCCGGCGCACCGTCCACATTGTCCGGTGTGCCGTAGAGATCTGTCTCCACCTCGGTCACATCTCCGTCCGGATCCACGGCTGCCCGGAATGCGTCGTAAAACTTCCAGAAATTCTCACCGGAGACCGCCTTCTTCGCCTTGTCACCGGCATCTGCATAGGAAAGAAGCGCATCGGTCTCTCCGTTTCCTTCCTCAGCTGCCTTCTTTGCCCAGCCCGCAAGGACCGCATATGTAACCGCGGACGTGGCACTCTTTTCGTCCGCCCGAACTATACTGCTGTCAAGATAACCCCGACCATACAGATAGTCCATATACTTCACATACCACTGATCCGAGAGGTCTTCCGAAAAATTGGAAGTCTCCGGCGCATTTTCAAGAATACCGTTTCCCGATTCCAGAGTCAGCGCCACGGTCCGGGACGCTGCTGCCAGAGAAACTCCGTCCTGCTTCGTGTCCAGAAGTACGATCACGATCAGCAGCGCCACAATAAATGTTGTGACGCCTGCAACCCAGTTTATCAGTTTCCTTCTCTCGTTCATAGTTCCTTTCCCGATCAGAACCGGCTACTGTGTATCCACATGTTTTTTATATTCGCCGCTCTGCTCGTCGATCCGATCCAGATTCACATAGTCTTTTTCTTCACTGCTCAGTTTTTTCTTGGCCAGAAAATGATCCTGGATCTGGTTATAAATGTGGATAATGACTGCCATCAGCGGAACCGCAATGATCATTCCCACAAACCCATAAAGTCCTCCGAACAGCAGGATTGAAAACAGGACACCAAAGCTCGAAACACCTGTGGAATTTCCGAGGATCTTCGGTCCTAAGATATTTCCATCGAACTGCTGAAGTACCAGGATCAGGCCAATAAAGTACAGACACTGCTTCGGACTGATCAAAAATACGAGGATCGCGCACGGAATCGCTCCGATAAACGGTCCGAAGAACGGAATTACATTTGTCACCCCGATGATCACACTGATCAGCAGCTCATACGGCAGCTTAAACAGATGCATCAGGATAAAACAGAGAATTCCGATGATCAGGGAATCGATCAGTTTTCCGATAATGAAACCAGAAAAAGCCTTTTTAATAAACTGAAATTCAGCCACGACGATATTGGCCGCTTTCAGCGGAAGAGCGGAATAGATAAATTTCTTTCCCTGCGCTGAGAGGGATTCCTTAATATTTAGCAGATAGATCATGACAATCAATCCGATCAGCATGTTTTTTGTCAGCGTGATCACGTTCATGACTCCGCTGGACACACCGCCGAGAATCTTCTCAATATTCTGGAAGTTCTGGAAATTGGAGAGATTCGACATCAGGTCTGTCTCCATCCAGCTCTGGAAATACTGGGCAGACTGCTCGTAAATATTTAAGATTGCCTGCTCTACCGGCGGATTGTTCACAAAAAAATCTGTCAGCCAGTCATATACGTTCTGGAAATACACCGGCATCATGTTGATAATGCCCACGATACTGGAGTAGAGCTGCGGGATGATCATGCTGGAAAGACTGACGATCACCGCAATCAGGAACGCAAGACTTACAACCGTTCCAACAGCTTTTCCAAGGAAGGCACCAAAACCTTCATTCTTGAAGCGCTTCTTTGACCTTCTCTTCTTTTCCCCATCCTCTTTTCCCTTGCCATGATCCTCCACGTACACGACCATCGTGTAACACCAGTTATAGACCGGTGACATTAAAAATGCAAGAACCGCGCCATAGATCACAGGGGCCAGAACAAACCGGATCTTTCCCAGAAAGGCGAGCACTGCCGCCCGCTCCAGAAACAGAAACACGACGAACACTGCCGCGATCAGTACCAGAATCGCCGTCACGCCCATGTAAATGTATCGCTCAAACCGTTCATTTTTCATAAAAAAATTTCTCCTTTGCAGCCGCTTCCCACTTCTATTACGGGTGTCGAAGCCTGTTTGCACCCATAATATCATACTTCGATCATTTAGGAAAGAGCATTAACAGAATCTGAACATTCCCCGCATTCCAAAACCGTCGTCTGGAAATCCCCGCAGCTGGATTTCCTGTTAATGAAAAGAAGCAGCGATCTCTCGCTGCTTTTTTATCTTTCGCAATCCCAAAATGCCGTTTCCTGAATAATTGACGCCTAGCAGTGCTAGGTGGGCATCCGCACTTAAACATCTGCCTTCCACTCTATGGAGGCCTGACATCCGTTCAAGAATGTAGGAATCCCGTATGTCAAAATGTAGGTTCAAAATAGACAGGAGTGTCGAACATCCCAGGAATCACATACCCTTTAACTGAACACTATTATAGCGCATCATCGATCATTTTTCAAGTTCCATTTCCTGATACCGGACAGTTTTTCCGGTCAGGCAGATAGCATTCTTTTTTACATCAGGCTCTTTATGAGCTTCGCCGTCTCCTCCGGTGTCTCACACAGATAATCTGCCCCGGCGCTCCGAAGCTCCTCCCGGCTTCCGTATCCGTAAAGGACACCGATCACGGAAAGCCCTGTCTTCTTTGCGCCATTCACGTCATGTTCCCGGTCTCCTACCATGATCACGGAGGATTTTTCCGCCTCACTGATCCCGTTTTCTGCCAGCACATACCGGATCACAGCATCCTTATTCACGCGTTTTTCATCCAGTGACGCCCCTCCGATAAACTTGAAATACTCCGTCATATGGAAATACTCCAGAACTCTCTTTGCAGTTTCTTCCGGCTTTGATGTCGCCACATAAAGTTCAAGACCGGCATCCCTTAAGGATTCCAGCATCTCCTTCACGCCGTCAAAGGGAGCATTGTCCTTCCAGCCTTTCACGTCATAATATTCCCGGAACACATAGACCGCATCATCCGCGTCCTTCCCGGAAAAATTATAATATTTCTGAAAGCTGTCTGCGAGCGGAGGCCCAACAAACGGCTTTAGCACTGAGAGATCATCCACCCGGATGCCATAGTGCTTTAACGCGTACTGAACGCCCTTTGTGATTCCCGGCATGGAATCGGTCAGCGTGCCGTCAAGGTCAAAAAATACTCTTTTTAACTTCATCACAATTCCTCTTTCACGTATTCCAAAATTCATGTGGTTTATTATCCCATGAGTAAATCCAAATGTCAATCAGTTTCCACCACATGAAAGAGACTGAAAAACGGCACATACCGGAACCAGCTTTCTTACAGTCCCGGCACATGCCGTTTTCTCTTATCCTTTTATCCTAATCCTTTTATCTGACCCGGAGTTTACCGGAAAAATTCGTGATTTCCATGTTTAAACAGGAATTCCAGATGTCTGTCAAACCAGTTTGCGTTCTTTTTCGAAGAAGCACGCCGGTTCATGAAATACAGGGCTCCATCCGTCAGATCCTCGCCCGCAAGAGCACGGTCCACCGCTTCCACAGTCTCCGATGTGACCCGACATCTTTTGATGGATCCGTTGGACACCGGTGAAAACTGGTGTTTCTGGTAAACGACCTTCGTGATCGTATTTGGGAACGATCCGCTCTCCACACGGTTTAAGATCACATTGGCCACCATGACACGTCCCTCGATGTCGCAGTTTCCGGCTTCCGCCTGAACGATCCGAAGAAGCACATTGTAATCGCCTTCCGAGTAACCGGTAAATACCTCGCGTGCAGGTTCCTCCTGCTCCATCTCGGTTTCAGCCGCAGCCTGCACCCCGGTCTCCTCGGAACCCGTCTCGGGTTCAGCTTCGGAAATTCCGGTTTCCTCTTTCGTATCATTCGTCTCTGTATTTTCAGTTTCTGTTTGAGTTTCTGTTTCAGTTTCGATATCTGCTTCGTTTTCCGCCGGCGATGATGTCTCATCCGCCGTCGTCTCATCCTCTAAAACATTTCCGTCTGTTTCCGGAAGAGCAGTATCTTCTGTCTCCTCCAGACTGTCTTCATCCGAACCTCCCTGCGTCTCTGCAAACGCTACGATCGCGTTTTTGCCTCCGCCCTGAAAGTCCACCGCTGTAAATGGAATCACTGCGATCAGTGTTGCGCCCATCGTGAGAATTGCCGCATTCCGGTGCATCTTCTTTGTCACACCGGTGAAGAGTGATTTCACAAACTGAAAGACTGTCTGAAGAAATGAGTTCCATGGATTCATTTGAATACCCTCTTTCTCCGTCCTGTCGCCGGTTGTTCATTCCGACCGTTTTCCGGCCGGTGTCTGTGATTATAGGAGAATGAGGGGCCGGATGTCAATAAGTCATACTCAAGTTTGTTACATTTTACAGCCCATTTTTTAAAGTTTGTTACATTTTTTTAATATCTTTTCCAAATATTATCCGCATAAAACCTGAATTTTTGGTGGTATTGGCAAGTATAAAATATTGCAAATATTACAATTTTGTTAAATATTGATCCCCCACTTTCAGGTGGTTTCCGATAACTTTTTCATTTATGTTAACCATTTTGCTGCAAATCCAGCAGTTTTGCTCCCACATAGTCTGCAAGAGCCTGCGGGGAAAGCAGTACCTGAAATCCCCTCTGGCCCGCGCTGACAGCGATCGTTTCGTATTTTAACGCCGCCTCATCAATAAAAGTCGGGAACTTTTTCTTCATTCCGATCGGAGAACAGCCGCCGCGGATGTACCCGGTTGTGGCTAAAAGATCCTTCATCGGAAGCATCTCCACCTTCTTATCTCCCGCCGCTTTCGCCGCCTTTTTTAAATCCACTTCACCGTCCACAGGGATACAGCAGACGAGAAATCCGGTGCGTTCTCCCTTCAGTACAAGGGTCTTAAACACGCTTCCATGGTCCACACCCAGCATGTCCGCCGCATGGCTTCCGGAGAGATCGTTCTCATCCACCGGGTACTCCTTCGCCTCATAAGGGATTTTCGCGGCATCTAAAAGCCGCATCACATTTGTCTTTGTTTTATCATTTTTTGCAGATCTGCTCATAATTATCTCCTCCTGAACACAGCCTTTTCCCTGCGCCGCCTCTGCCCGCAGGCCGGTATTTATACCTTTTTTGCTGCACCTCTTTTATACAACGGGATACACAAAAAAGCAACAAAAAACGGCAGCAAACTCTGTAATCTGCTTACAGATATCCGCTGCCGTTTATGTACTTTTCGACCTGTTTCTTCTATATATATGAATCCCTACGACAGGATCATACGGTCGTTCGCAAGTTCGCCGCCTGCAGCTTCCTCAAACTTCGCGAGAAGATCCTGGACTGTCAGGTGTTTCTTCTCCTCTCCGGCCACATCATAGATCACATGTCCTGCATTCATCATGATCAGACGGTTTCCGTGGGCGATTGCATCGCGCATATTATGGGTGATCATGAGTGTTGTCAGATGCTCACTGTTTACGATCTTATCGGTTGTCTCGAGAACCTTCGCTGCCGTCTTTGGGTCAAGGGCTGCCGTGTGCTCGTCTAAAAGAAGAAGTCTCGGCTTCTTTAAGGTTGCCATGAGAAGGGTCAGTGCCTGTCTCTGTCCGCCGGAGAGAAGGCCTACTTTTGATGTGAGGCGGTCCTCAAGGCCAAGGCCTAAAATCTTTAACTGCTCCCTGTAGAACTCACGCTCTTTTGCGGTGATCCCGGCTTTCAGGGAACGTGTCATTCCTCTTCTCGCCGCCAACGCCATGTTCTCCTCGATCTGCATGGTGGCAGCCGTTCCTGTCATCGGATCCTGGAATACGCGTCCGAGATACTTCGCACGCTTGTGCTCCGGGAGCTTTGTCACATCGATATCATCGATGGTGATCTTTCCCTCATCCACAAACCACGTTCCTGCCACCGCATTTAACATGGTAGATTTTCCGGCTCCGTTTCCACCGATGACGGTGACAAAATCGCCTTCGTTTAAATGAAGATTTAATCCGTTTAACGCAGTCTTTTCATTGACGGTTCCCGCGTTGAAGGTTTTATAAATATTGTGAAGATCAAGCACGAGGTGCACCTCCTCTTTTTACCGGTTTAGAGAAATATTTGCCTTTCATGTACGGGATCGCAAGGAATACCGCAACGACAAGAGCTGACAGGAGTTTTAAATCGTTGGAATTTAATCCCATCCAGAGTACGACCTGAAGGACCAGGTAGTAAATGATCGCGCCGAAGGCAACGGAGAACAGCTTAAAACCGAAGTTCTGGCTGATCTTTCCGAAAACGACCTCACCGATGATAACGGCCGCAAGACCGATCACGATGGCGCCGCGGCCTGCGTTGACATCCGCAAAGCCCTGATACTGGGCGTATAAGCCACTCGCAAAGGCAACGATCCCGTTGGAGATCATAAGACCTAAGATCTTTGTGAAATCAGTATTGATGCCCTGGGCACGTGACATGTTCTGGTTGGAGCCTGTAGCACGGATGGAGCATCCGATCTCCGTTCCGAAGAACCAGTAGAGAACCGCAATCAGGATCACAATGATCAGCGCAGCCACAAAGATCGTGTTCTTATAAAAAGCGACTCCCTTTACATAACGAAGAGACACTAAAAGGTCATACTTATCCACACTGATGGCCTGATTTGCCTTACCGCCCATAATACGGAGGTTGATGGAGTAGAGACCAAGCTGAGTCAGGATTCCCGCGAGGATCGCCGGAATCCCCATCGCCGTGTGAAAGATTCCGGTCACAAGGCCCGCGATCATTCCCGCGATAAACGCCGCAAACAGGGATACCCCCACGGAATGTCCGTTTAACATGAAAATGATACAGACAGCCCCACCCGTACACATGGTTCCATCCACGGTAAGGTCCGCAAGATCAAGGATCTTGTATGTAATATAAACGCCGATCGCCATGATGCCCCAGATGAGTCCCTGTGCACAGGCACCCGGCAGCGCGTTGAACAGTGTCACAAAATTCACGTTTCTTTCCTCCTATAGCTGATGATAACAAACAGGGTGACAAAAGTTTTTGCTGTTTGCCACCCTGATGTCCTCATAATTTCAAGTCGTTATTATTCTTCGATCGCAACGTAGTCATCCGGAACTGTGATTCCAAGTGCCTCGCAGTTTGCCTTATTGTATTTCTTTGTTACCTCCGGTGCAAACTCGATTGGCATTTCCTTTACGTCCTTGCCGTCCATCAGGATCTCTGCGCCCATCTCTCCGGCTTTGTATCCGATATCATAGTAGTCGATGGAAAGAGTTGCAACACCGCATCCGGAGCAGATTCCCTCTTCACCTGCAATTACCGGAACTTTCGCCGGAAGGCAGATATTGTTTATGATTTCTGCATTGGAAGCAGCCGTGTTGTCAGTCGGGACATAGAGAACATCGTTCTCTCCCGCTGCTGTTGTTGTTACGGAAGCGATGTCGTTGGAGTCCGCGAAGGTGTATTCCTTACAGGTATATCCAAGCTCCTCCAGATATCCTTTTACGGTTGTTGCCTGATATTTGGAGTTCGGCTCTGCGGAGCAGTATAATAAACCGACATTCTTTGCGTCCGGGAACAGTTCGTTGAGCATCGCTGCCTGCTGGTCAAGCGGAGCGAGATCGGAAGTTCCGGAAATGTTAAGACCTGTCGTACCGGTCCAGTTATCGATGTCAAGAGCAGTCGCGTAGTCTGTGATGGAGGTTCCGAGGATCGGGATCTCGCTGGTTCCTGCCGCTGCTGCCTGAAGAGCTGCAGTCGCGTTTGCAAGGATCAGGTCTACATCATTGGAAACGAACTGGTTGATGATCGTTGCGCATGTCGCGGAATCGCCGGATGCGTTCTGAAGATCAAATTTAACATTGTCACCGAGCTTATCTTTTAATGCAGCCTCAAAACCTTCTGT
>CAKRNI010000043.1 GCA_934370915.1 uncultured Lachnospiraceae bacterium | reverse complement strand
GCGTATCCGCGGTACGGGTTGTTGTTCACGCGGTATCTGGACATCAAAAGTCTGTCCCCGTCAGAAATCGCAACGATCACAGCCGGGGAGATCTTCGGGTATTCCGTCTGTCCACACTCCGGGCAGACAAGAGCACGCTCGGTCTTGCTGTTCTCCATCAGATGTCCGCAGCATCCGCAGTACTTTCTGCTCTCCTTGAAACGATGGATCTGGGTTGCCGTGATCCCTGCAAACGCCTGATACATCGGATGCATCTTCCGGTACGCCGCGGTTGGGCAGAGCTCATACGCATCTGAAGCATGTTCCGGCATCTCTGTCACATAGTAATAGTGGTTTCCGTCAATGGCAAAAAGGTAATACGCATTCTCCTTCAGTGTCTCCTTATCCTCCGGGAAATCGGAAAACTGCGGGATCTCGTGATTATCCTCATCTACCTTTCTCAAAAGTGTCCTGCTCTTCTTTATATAAAGGACAAAGTCCTCATCCTTCGCCTTCGGCTGTCCGTAGGTCAGATCAAATTTATGCGGGGTGATATCCTGGATCATTCTGATTCTCCTTATTCGTTGACACGGGCTTCCATATCCCCACAGCATACAGTTCCCTGCGGCTGCGCGGACAGAGCCTCTGAAATTTTCACATCATTTCAATGATACGACGGGCTTTCATTTTTGTCAATCCATCAAAACATATTGCCGTTCCGGTTGACGAACGTGTCCATTTGCCTTATAATGCCATTCAGTGTCCCTTTGTGGGGAAATGTACGTTTGTAACCGTGAAACTTCTTCACGGTTATCTATGTTTTACGAAAGGAGTTACCCTAATGGCAACAGAAAACAAAATGGGCGTCATGCCCTTAAACCGGCTTCTGATCTCCATGTCCGTGCCGATGATGATCTCCATGCTCGTCCAGGCACTCTATAACATTGTGGACAGTATGTTCGTCGCACAGCTGAGTGAAAATGCCCTGACCGCTGTATCTCTGGCCTTTCCGGCCCAGAACCTGATGATCGCCGTGGCAACCGGAACCGGTGTCGGTGTCAACGCCGCCCTCTCAAGAAACCTCGGTGAAAAGAACTTTGAGCGCGCCAACAGGATCGCGGACCACGCACTGTTCCTCGCAGCTATGAGTTACATCTTATTTGCGCTCTTCGGCCTCTTCTTTGCAAGACAGTTCTTCCGTCTCCAGACCGATATCGAGGAGATCGTAGATCTCGGAACTACCTATTTAAGAGTCTGTACTCTGGCTTCCTTCGGACTCTTCATGGAGATTGCCTGTGAACGTCTCCTTCAGTCTACCGGAAAGACCATCTACTCCATGTACACTCAGGGACTCGGTGCCATCATCAATATCATTCTTGACCCGATCCTGATCTTCGGCTATTTCGGTGCGCCGGCTCTGGGAATTGCCGGTGCCGCAGGCGCTACCGTCTTCGGACAGATCATCGCCTTCTGTCTCGGTATCTACTTAAACAAGACGAAAAACCATGAGATCACGATCTCCCTCAGGAGCTTTAAGCCAAACGGCGAGATCATCAGCCACATTTACGCAGTAGGAATTCCTTCCATCATCATGGCATCTATCGGAAGTGTCATGACCTTTGGAATCAACAAGATCCTCATCGCCTTCTCCTCAACGGCAACCGCTGTATTCGGCGTCTACTTCAAGCTCCAGAGCTTTATCTTTATGCCGGTCTTCGGTTTAAACAACGGTACGGTTCCGATCATCGCTTACAACTTCGGTGCCGGAAAACCGGACCGTATTATGGGAACCGTAAAGCTTGCCGCTGTATATGCCACAACGATCATGCTCCTCGGCTTCGCTGTCTTCCAGCTCATGCCGGATAAGCTCTTAATGATCTTCAGTGCTTCCGACACCATGCTCTCGATCGGTATCCCGGCGCTTCGGATCATCTCCATAAGTTTCCTTTTCGCGGGCTGCTCCATCGTCTGCTCTTCCATGTTTCAGGCATTGGGACACGGCATGCTGAGCTTATGGGTATCTGTTTTCCGTCAGCTCGTGATTCTTCTGCCGGCAGCATTTATCTTTGCAAAGATCAGCGGTCTCCACATGGTATGGTTCGCCTTCCCGATCGCAGATGTTTTTGCCATCATCTTCAGCGGCGCATGCCTTCTCCATGTATACCGGAAAGAAATTGCCCCGTTAAAGGCGCGGCAGGGAAAGTAACTTTTATTCTCTTATCTTTTAGGATCGATTTTTTCAGGTATGTAAAACTGCGTCCAGCAGATCCTTTCTCCCCGGTTATTTCCGTGGAGGGAATGGTCTGCCTGATACGTTTTTACATGCCTTTTTATTTTAGGATCAGTAAATTTTTTTGAAAAATTTGCGATTTTAACCTTTTAGTTCAAGACAAAATTCAAATTTTATAGTATGATATAGCTACTTACAGAACAAAAGTTCTCAGTCTTAATACCGGTCAGCAAGGATCCGCTGCCCGTTCCCCTCATAAAAAGAATGAATACCCGCGTTACACGCTGCCGGAAGCATTTTTAAATAGCCGACAGTTGACATCAGTCTGCCCGGATGAGAATTTGGAGGATGAAGCATGAAAGAGCTATCGAAAAAACTGACCGGAAAAAAGATCCGCGATGAAATGCTGAAGAGGAAGATGACTGTTCGTGATCTGCAGGACGCGCTGGAACTGGACAGCCCCCAGTCGATCTACAAATGGATTCGTGGGGAGTCTCTCCCCTCTCTCCCAAATATGCTGGTTCTCGGTGAGTTGTTTAAGGTTCCGTTAGAAAAGCTTCTGGTCCGTGAGGACGGGAGTCCCGCTTACCACCGGATCTTCGATGACGGTCTCCCCTGCGAAATTGCTTTTCTGATTCAGGAAAAAGATGACTTTTCCCTGAAAAGACGTCATGTCGCACGGACAGATACCCTCGCCGGAGCCTGTTACTCAGGAATCTTCAATCTTCCAAAGGATCGTCCCCGGCCAAAAGTTCCTCATAACTGACCTTTAAAACTTTCGCAAAGTACCGCAGTTCAATGTCTGTCACAAACCGCTTTCCGCTCTCGATCCTCTGGATCGCGTTTTTATCAAGATCCAGACCGAGAAGCTGGAGCATATCCGCCAGACGCTTCTGTGAAACATCGTTCATCCTGCAGCGAAGTTCATGGATCTTGATTCCGCAGATATTGTTCCTGCCGGACATTGCCTTATTTTTATACATATAATAACACTCCTTGTTTGGCATTCACTAATTGTCACTCCAAACAATATATGTTATTATTGGAACAGTAATGACATTCACTAAATGTCATTACTGGATTTTATCCGGTCCTGTTATTTTACATGATCCGGATACCTGCTATCTACATCTCTCAAGGATATCCAATGCAGCAATTTTGTGCGTTGACCGGTACCGCGCGCTTACAGTCTGTTCAGACAGGCGCACAGACCACTGAATAAAAATACTTATCATACGAGGAGGATATTTATGGAAATCACAAATGAATTTAAACAGGATCTCTCCGAGCTGGAATCTGTATGCAGCAGTTTTCTCGGAAAATACGAATCGCAGCTCACGGCTGCCCTGAATAAAGCGGAGATGTCCGCGGAAGAGAGTCTAAAAATAGACCTGATGTTAGAACTCATCACCCACCTCTCCTCCGCCCAGTTTGTCTCTTCCTATATGCAGAAAGAGATCGTGAAGGAAGGAATCCTGCTTCAGGATAAAGCCGGAAACTTCACCCTCGGCGGAACACCGCTCCCGCCAATGAGTGATATTGAGGTGTACGTCCACGATGATGAGCTGGATCAGGATGTCTGGAAACGCGTCTTTATCGGAGGCGGCAGTGAAAAACGGATCTGCGGCCTGCGCCATCCTGATCTCACCTCCGGAGTCCATGCGAGAATCCGCGGTTAGTTTTTCCCTGCTCCCGTCTTTTTCCGGCCGGGAGCATTTCCCACTTATTCCTCCGCCTGGATAATATCCCGGATTGTCTGCATCGAGAGATCCACCGACGCAATCTCATCCGCGCACTGTTTCAATTCTCCACCCATCATCTCCGCATGTCCGATCTCCTTCTTATATTTTAACTGGTGTTCCAAACTTGCCCAGAAATCCATGGCGATGGTGCGGAGCTGAATCTCCACATAGGTTCCCGAAGCCTCGCCGGATCTCACCCGCATGATCAGATGGATCCCCCGGTATCCGTTTGGCTTCGGATAGGAAATATAGTCCTTTTCTTTGATCAGTTCATAATTTTCCTGACTTTTCAGCCATTTTTCCACCTTAAAGACGTCGTCCGCGAAGGAACATATGACCCGGATTCCCACAGCGTCGTGGACTGAGCCAAGCGCCGATTTCAGGGTCTCCGGCAGAGATTTTCTCTTCAGCTTCCCGATCATGCTGTCCGGCGATTTGATCCTGGAACAGGTGTACTGGATTGCATGGAATCCAGATTTCTTGTCATCGGGAAATTCTTCCAGCAGTTTCAGCATGTCGATTCTCGCAGTCTCAAGAACCTCTAATTTATCTCCGTAAAACTCTTTTGCAGTCATATTTTTCTACTCCCTCTGTTATTCATTTGCCGTAACTATTCAGTACCTTCATAGTTACGAGCAAAAATCCATTCCAGATCGGCTACGCCGATGGGATTTTTGCTTTCCAGCCTATATTTTCTTACGGTCAGCGCAGCAAGTGCGCAGACCTACTGAACAATTACCATTTGCTCAAATCCTACCCCCACTTTTCGAAATTTCATTGAAAAAAGTGTGTTCACTTTCTGAACTTTTCCAATTCCCAGATTTTTCAACCTGTTTTTCACAGATTCTCCTTATTTTCCCTGTATTATCGAAATCGTTAAAAATAACAGCAAAACTTTTTCAGGAGGTTTTTACATATGAAGCTTCTTCTGGCAGAAGATGAACCTTCCCTTTCCCGGGCGGTTCAGGTGCTCTTAGAGCGAAACGGATATTCTGTAGATCCCGTCTTCGACGGCGAGACGGCACTGGACGCAATTTCAAATGGCATCTATGACGCCGCCATTTTAGATATCATGATGCCGAAAAAAGACGGTCTGGAAGTATTAAAGGCAGTTCGTCAGGCGGGAAACAGGATCCCGGTCCTGCTGCTCACCGCAAAGGCAGAGGTAGATGACAAAGTCCTTGGACTCGATACCGGCGCCAATGACTACCTGACAAAACCTTTCTCCGTCCAGGAACTCCTCGCCCGGATCCGTGCCATGCTCCGCACCCAGAGCATTGATCGGGAATCTGCCACCCTTTCCCGCGGAAATATTTCATTAAACCGGACTACCTTCGAGGTCACATCCTCCACCGGCAGCTTCCGGCTCAGCAACAGGGAATTCCAGATGCTGGAGATGCTTTTGTGCAGTCCGGGGCACCCGCTCCCGACTGAACGCTTCATGGAGCGGATCTGGAAAAACGAACCGGATATGGAGGTGAATATCGTATGGATCTACATTTCTTATCTCACAAAGAAATTGGCAGCCCTGCACGCCGACATCCAGATCATACCGGATGGAAACGGCGCTTATTCCCTGGCGGCAATCAGCTGATCCGCTCCCTGCAGATCAAACTTATCGCGGTTTCCATGCTCTCCCTGTTCGCGGTGCTGTCCCTGATCGTCGGGATCAGCGTCGCCATCAGCTACTCCCATGTAGTCACAGAGGCCGACGGGATCCTGGGCGTGCTGGCCGACAACGATGGGCATTTTCCGAATTCCTGGAAGCACATGGAAAGCAAGGAAAAAAGCGATCTCTTTCAGGCGGAGCTCCCCTATGAGTCGAGATATTTCTCCGTCACTCTCACCTCCAGTGATTCCTGCGGCCTGATCGATGTGGACCAGATCGCCGCCGTCAATTCCGACACCGCCGCCCAGTACGCCATTGAGGTGCTGGCAGGCGGAAAAGACCACGGTTTTATCGGAAATTACCGGTATATCGTAAATATTGAGGACGATGGGACGCAGATCACCTTTCTCGACTGCCGACGCTCTCTCTCAAATTTCCGGGCATTCTGGATCACGATCACCCAGGTGGCGATTGCAGGCTTTATCCTTGTCTTCCTGCTGATCATCTATTTTTCCAGACGGATCGTAAATCCCACGGTGGAGAGTTATGAAAAGCAGAAGCTCTTTATCACCGACGCCGGACATGAATTAAAAACGCCCCTCGCCATCATCGACGCCGACGCGGACGTGCTCTCCATGGATGTCGGGGACAGCGAATGGCTCGCCGATATTAAAAAGCAGGTGCGGCGCATGACCACCCTCACAAACGACCTGATCTGTCTCACCAGAATGGAGGAGGCGGACAATACGGCAGCGATGATCGAGTTTCCGCTTTCCGAGATCGTCACCGAGACGGCCTCTTCCTTCCAGGCACCGGCGAAGACGCAGAAAAAGGAATTTCTCATGGATATCAAGCCGGCAGTCTCCATGAACGGAAACGAAAAGATGATCCGTCAGCTGACCTCTATTCTCCTGGACAACGCGTTAAAATATTCCCCGGAAAACGGAACCATAAAAGTCAGCCTGAAAAAGCAGGGACGCCAGATCCGGCTTACCGTATTCAACACAGCCTCAGATGTGGATTCTGCAGAGCTCCCGCACCTCTTTGATCGTTTTTACCGGTCTGACCGGTCGAGAAATTCCGCCACCGGCGGCTACGGCATCGGGCTCGCCATTGCGAAAGCCATCGTGAATACCCACCGTGGACGGATCCAGGCAGCCTCAGCGGATAGGAAGTCGCTGACAATTGAAGCCAGCTTTCCTGGATAGATGTTTTCTTCAAATGAAAAACCACCCGAGAGGGTGGTTTTTCATGGAAACTTCTGTTTCAGCTCCTTTGTATACTCCGTCGCGTCTGTCTCCGTCACTTCAAACTAAAACCGGAATACACAATGCCCCGGAGCAATGTTCCAGAGTTTTTCCGCAACCTGCCGGCTGAAATGAAAAAGTTCTAACATTAAAAGCGCTGCGCCAGCATACGCGTAATAAGCAGAAAATGCCATTCCAGATTCTCCTTTTCTGTCGTGATAATTTCCAATCTGCCTTGCTTACAACAAAGCAGACCGTTTATTGTCTATTGATTCACAATCCGCCGCCTCTGTGCTATAATAGAACAGTTACCGCTCATGTAAAGTAACATCGAACAACTTCATGTAAAAAGGGGGATTATATGCGCGTTGCAATCGTAGAAGATATGGACGAGAACACCGCGATTCTTCAGACATATCTGGAACGTTATGGGAAAGAACATGATATCATGATCCAGACAGCCAGTTACAAAGATGGAATGAGTTTTGTTACAGGATACCGCGCAACATGGGACCTGATCCTTCTGGATATCGAAATGCCGCATCTAAACGGAATGGATACGGCACGGCAGATCCGGAAGGCAGACCCTGATGTACTGATCATTTTCATTACCTGCCTGACCCAGTATGCTATCGAGGGATATTCTGTCCGGGCTCTGGACTATGTACTGAAACCAGTCCAGTATTACGCATTTGCCGCAAAGCTGGATCAGGTTTGTGAAATCCTGTCTTCCAGGCAGCAGAACCCGATCCTCATAAACAGCCGGAACGGTCAGATCAAGCTTCTGCCCGAACAGCTTTTCTATGTGGAGGTACAGGATCATACCCTCTGCTACCATACGAAACAACAGCTGCTCCATTCAACGGGAACACATTCGCTCAGCCGTCTGGCACAGGACATGAAGCAGGCCGGATTTGCCCGCTGTCATCAGGCCTATCTCATCAATCTGCGCTACGTCACACGATACGACCGCAATACCGTTTTTCTGGGGGATGAAACGATTCCTTTAAGCCGCACCTATTATAAAGCTTTCGTGCAGGCTCTTCTGGAATACTGTGCCGGGGAGGGAAACCTATGATCGTCTCCAAAATTTTCACTCTTGGCCTGCTGCAGTGTTATCTCTGCGTATCCGCCATATTTATGAAACCATTGCTGAAACGTGACCATTTTCCTGTGCGCTTTTTGATAAGCGTGGTCATCTGCCTGCTCTGTACGGTACCACTCTCCATGTTTCATGTATGGGCATCCACCGCCGTAAGAATCTCTGCGATCCCGACTGCTCCTGGAATTTCCGCAGCTTCCGGTTTAGAAATGTTATTGTATCTTCTGATAGTTGCAGGATTTTTCGTGTTCTGCTGTGATCTCGGGCTTCTGCACGCGGCTTACTGTTCCGCCTGCGCGTATCTGACCCAGGATCTCGCCTACACGACCTTTGTGTTTTTCTGTCCCTATGCCGCGCATCGCGGACGGCAGCCGTTGAAACCAGAAACTCTCTGGCTGGAACTTTTGATTCTTTTTATCTATACCGCCCTGTTTTACCGGCTGATCGCCTTCCGCATTCTGGTAAAGCTCAGGCAGATGGAGAGCGTTCATTTAGCGTTCGGCTATATGCTGGCGATCTTATTTACCGGACGGATTCTCGGCACCCTGGCAAGTGTGGGATTCAACAGTGCAGAAACCGTACTTTTCCGTATTATGCTGCTCTACGATATGCTGCTCGCGGCGTCGCTTCTGGCAGCCCAGATCCTGATCTTTAAACAGGGACAGTACCGGAGACAGCTTGAGATAGAAAGCAGTCTTCGGAAACAGCAGTACCATCAGTTCACCCTGTTTCAGGAGTCTGTTGATACGATCCGTCACAAATGCCACGACCTGAAACACATGATTGCCGCCCTGCAGCAGGAAAGCTGCTCCGATCAGGGAAAAACACTTCTGCAGGAAATGCAGACGGCTATGAATCGGTATGATACTTCCATTAACACCGGGAACAACACGTTGGATGCCCTGCTGAACAAGACATGGAACAGCTGCGAACAGCGCGGCATCCAGTGGACCTGTATGGCGGACGGAAAAGCTTTAGAGTTCATGGACCCATTCGACCTTTACATCCTTCTAGGCAATGCCCTGGACAACGCCGTAGAATGCCTGACCGCCATACAGGAACCGGAAAAGCGCTTTCTTTCCGTCAATATCCGGCAAAAGGGCGGGCTTACCCTGCTCTGCCTTCGCAATTACTGCGACCATGCACCAGAGTTTAAAAACGGGCTCCCCATGACGACAAAATCCGATAAAAATGACCATGGATACGGGACAAGAAGCATCCGTGAGATCGCGGAGAAATATAACGGACAGATGTCCGCAAAAGTGGAACAGAATATCTTTACCTTGAATATTCTGCTTCCTCTTCCTCAATGATCCCGATTAAGAGATACCTGCCGTTTGCCGCCCCGGAAGACCGGCAGGTGGACAGCGTGATGAACCGCGCTCCGGAAGATATGTCCGGCTCTTCATAATACTGGGCGCGGCTTTTCAGATCAGCGCAGAATCCCTCCGCGCCTTCACATCTTGCCAATACCGGATCATACACGACTTTGTCATAAGCATCTCCCGGCAGGAAAGCAAAAAACGTGATCCTATGCCATGTGCTTTCATAATAGAGGGCACCCGCGCGGTGCGAGTCAAAGAAGCTTCTCTCCCGGTATTTGTCCAGTTCCCCGAACATGGTGCCTTTCGCCATGTGGTGTCCGTAGAGAATGCTGTTTGGACTTGAAAAGTCTGCCGCGCTGCGGTAGTCCAGGAAGATACTGCCGGAGAGGGAATAATTTCCTGCGGCATCGGTATTGACATACCGGCTGTTGTCCACTCCCTGCACCACTGGGTAATCGATCTGGGTGTCATCGATCTCGATCCATGCGATGACATCCGGATTCACGGCACGCAGCCTGGCAAGACCATCTTCCCCATTTACCGTCTCCGCATCCGGATGGTAAATTTCGTAGACGGAGGCGTCTGATCCCTGGTAAATGTTCTGGTTGTCCCACAGGGCGTAGATTCCAAAACCGGAAACCGCCAGTACAAAGAGAACCAGTAGAACATCTATGATGGTGTCCGCCAGGCGCAGTCCAAGACGCATCAGTGGCTTCCGCGCTTTTTCATGCGGAATTTCGCCAGTTCTGGGAGGATCAGCGCCAGGCCAGGCAGGACGATGAGCATCAGGAACGGCAGTTTCTTAAGAAGAATGCCCGTGACAGGTACATCGTTGTATGTGTTAGTGAAGGTAACACTGTTTTCGTTTTCTCCTACCAGATTTTTGGATCCGTCATCGGTCGTTGACAGATCCGCTGCATCTGTACCTGTTTTATCAACGGTCGTCATACTGTTTTCAATTACGCTCACACTTGGAACATAACCATCTTCCACTCCCGCTTCAGTTACAAGATAGCGGGTGCCAACAGGCAGATCTTCAAAAACCAGGCTCTCGCCATCATGCAGATAGAACGTGGTATCCTTTCCAATGGCACATTCAACGTCTTCATTTCCAATTTTACCTGTATAAAATTCCGCATCATCATTCTCTGTACCAGATTTTGAGAAAATAATAGTAAATTTGAAATCCTTGGTCTTATCAGCCAGCTCACCAACCGTATTTTTTGTGATCTCCAGCCTTCCATCCTTGCGGTAGGTATTTGTAAATGACAGGCTGTCCTCTTTACCGTCACCTGCATCTGCAGTGATCTCCTTGACTTTCAGCTGACCATTCTCATCATTTGCGACATAAACTTTCATTGTATAGTTAGTGGTATCATAAGTAATCCCTTCTACATCTCCAGCAGTCTCCTTTACAGTATACTCATAAACACCCGCATGCGGGAAATCACCAAAAGTGATCCTCCCCTCTTTGTCCAGTGTATAGATTTTATTAGAGAGGTCTCCCCGTCCATCGGTGCTGCTGTAGAAAACATTTTCGATCGATGCCGTTGGCGCACCTTCTGTAACCGCCGTTGCCGTAAAGGAGAATATCACATCAGGAACTTCCAATCCTTCAGCCATCACAAAATGTTTCGTTACCACCTGATTTTCAAGTACCGCTACGTCATCCGCAAACGCAGACATACTAAGACCAGCAGCCATCAGACCAGTCAATGTCACGGCTGCGATCACTTTTTTCATCTGTTTCATTTCTTATCCTCTCTTTTCTCTTATTGTTTTATATCGTTAAAACCCTCTGCGGCGCAAAAGGGCAATAACCGTACCTTTGATCTCCTTTTCCGTCACAACACCATACAAACGACTGTCAACAGCATTCGTCCGTCTATCAGCGAGCACAAAATATTCACCTGTTTCCAGCGTGACCGGATAACGGATCCCTTCCTCATAAGGCAGTGTGGCCGTGGTGATATCCGACTCCTGCTGGCGGTATCCATTTAAGAACAGCCCCTCCTCCGTGATCTCCACCGTATCTCCCGGAACGGCAGCGATGCGGCGTATCTGAAATTTTCCATCTGCCTCCAGTACAACAAGGTCCCGCTCCAGATACTCCTCTCCCATCCGGTCAAACAGGACAAGATCACCATCCTTACAGGCTGGAGACATGGAATTGTCCGTGCAGCGCGCCAGCCCAAAGACCCAGAACAGCATGACCGCCAGCACACCACTGATCAGAATCAGCTTTAATCCAAGAAAAAACAGATCTTCTTTCCATTGCTGTTTCATCGGCTGTCACGCTTTCTCCTGCGTGCCATTTTCGTTCCGACGAGAGATAATGTGAGAAACAAAGCTGAAAAAAGCAGTTTTACGCTGCCAGGCAGGTCTACCCCTGTATAAGGCGGATCGCCGGTGATCTCCACTGTCGTTCCCGTCTCCAGATTGCCGCAGGAAAGGCGGTTGATCACCTTATCGCCGATCTGCCCATAGGGCAGCTCCATTGTGAGGTCGATCTTAAGCGTCTGCTGGCTCGGAAGCTGTCCCACTGCCGCGATCGCCACCGGAGCAAAATCCCCCGATGGCAGTGTGACCTTGCCGGTTCCAGTGTCCACCATCAGTTCTTTCCATACAAAGTCACTTCCAAAATCCTCCAAAGTATAATCCGCGCTTGTCTTTCCCCGTTCTGATTCTTCTGTCGTATAATAGAGTTTTATATACGCAAGCAGTTCAGGAACCATCACCTGCAGCTCCGTTACCAGACAGGGACCGTCGAAGTTGGACCCCCCCGCGTCATGGTTATATGGCAGGCTGTCCACCGCGATCATATTCATCGTATTTACCGAGTTGTTGCCGATGTTCAGAGTAAACTGCATCGGTTTTCCCTGTTCCACGAATGGGGTTTTTGTCGTTTTAGAAAGACTGACCGCATTGTTCTTGCTGACCTGGATACTCATTTCCGCCAGATTCCCATTTTCCGCCGTAAAATCACGTTTTTGTTCCGCGCTGCCCCAGATCAATGCCTGATTTAAGAGTTGATCATTGTTTTTTACATCGGTATCCTCATTTTTCGGCGTGCCGATCCTGCAGGAGTAATAGATCGGGTCATAGACGGTGACCTCCTCCTTTGTGACAGTCACCCCCTGCAGAGTCCATCTGAGAGTCGTGGTTCCGTTGCCGTTTTCGATAATGTCCGGTTCCATAGGAATTCCGTCAATGACCACTCCCTGCTGTCCTTCTGCCGTCTGTCTGTAATTGCCGCCCCAATAGGCAGATCCAGAAATATAGGTCAGTCCCTGCGGCAGGATATCCTCTATATACAGATTTGTCGTGATCTCGGCGCCATCAGTGTTGGACTCGCCCGCGGTGCGCAGAACAGAAAGATTCAGGGAATAGTCCGCGGTCCTCTGATCGGCATCCATGTCATAGGAAAGCTTGTCTGCTCCGCTGTTGTTAGTCTGCATCGCTTTTTTCGTAATCTGAGTTACATAGGGAACGACCAGACAGGAATCGCCATGGCTCACGCCTGCTGTTCCTCCCGTATATCCATTCTCGTCATATTCGGATTTCATGTAGTTTGAAAGTCCATCATCCGTCTCTGCATTGTTTATCCAGAATGCCTCTGGATAGTCTGTTTTATAGGAATACTGCTGTCCATCAGCCCTGCTTGGAAATGCTGTTTTCATATATTCCGCATACTGCTCATCCGTCAATGCCGCAGGTTCTACTCCAAAATACTCAGCTGCATCTGCCTGCACATCCGCCTTATTCCACGCCTGGGCGGAATGCGTCACCATATAGACGCAGTTGCTCTGCGCTGTGTCCGCCACATGTCCCTGCAAGGAAAAATAACAGTTTGTTGACTGCGGGGACGCCACACCACGCGCTTCCCACAGGACGGCAACACAGGTATATCCTTCCGCCCGAAGTTCCTCCAATGATGTGAAAAAAATCAGGTCATCCGCTGTGGCGTTTATCATCTCGGTGTCATAACCTTCATCCCCCGGCTCCAGGCCGTCATGATTCCAGCCGGTTTTGTCCGGTTTTGCACCATAAAGAAATGTCTTGGTCATATTTTCCAGACCGGCGCTGCTGCCTTCCAGGATCCCCTCGAGTACAAAGAACGCGTCATCAAATTTCACCAGATCATCGTATGCCGTACCTGTATTCATGCCCTCTGCCGTGTTATGTTTTAACATTGCCTGAATTCCAAGCTTCCCTCCAGCTACGATCCAGTCTTTGCCGTCCTCGTAACTGCCGTCAGTCAGGGCACTTCCATAGCCGACTTCCCCGTATTTCTGGTATGTCACGGAATGGTCAATATCACCTGGCTTTTCAAGCTCCACCGCAAGAACGACCCTGTCATCCGTTATCTTTTCCTGTTCCATTGGTGTCTGTCCGCTGACAGTGGTGATATTCAGGTCCTGATCTGACACTGTGAGGTTAAAAGTACCAGTATCGTATTCATCCACAACATATTTGTTGTCCTGCGTAAAAAATGGCTGCACTACCCACAATTCACCGGCAGAGAAGCAGGCGTTCTGGATATCCCAGTAATTCTTTACGATCGCCGGATCATAATAGACGACCCGGCTGGCGTTCGTGTTGGCATCCGCGTAAGGCAGCTGGCTTAAATCGATCGTATAGCCGCTGACCGTGACAGAAACCGTGTTTCCAGACTGGATTCCGGTCCATATACCGCCGTCCGAACAGCTGGAATAGGGATAACCATCCAGTACATTGAATGGCGCGCCGCCCGCTGCCAGCTTATACTTTCCTGTGATCTCACGCTCGTCATACTGGTGCTTTGTGTGGTCGTTTTTATCGTTTCCTTCCAGACTCCACACGAGCGGTGTGTAAGTTTCTGTGGTATCATGAGTATTACCATCATTGCCGATGTATCTATCAGAAAGTTCCAGAGTAAAAGTCAGATCATTTCCATCCGGCAGCTCACAGCCACGCAGTCCATGCTCCGCGTCCTTTCCCATCAGCTGGATCGTGATGCCAAGCACACTGATACGTCCATAGACATCCCCGGCATCTTGATTCATCGCGTAAGCGTTTCCCGTGGAAAAATCAAAACTGCTGACATAGGAGGCGCGTGTGTCACCTGCTTTTATCTGGATATTGTAGCGCGGAGCGGCGGTTACCATGATCTCCGGCGGAGTAATGGTTTTGTATTCTTCTTCTCCGTGTTCCTCACAGATCTCTCCGCTTCCAGTAACGATACCGTCGTTTGGAACATTGTTGAATTCCAGCCAGTAGGTGAAGAGCGGCTGGACGATCTGTCCGTTATGCATTGCCAGGACACGGACCGCAATGTTCAGTTCCTGATAGCTCTCGCCAATGGCGGAGGGATTGTCCTCACTGGGTTCCCACAAATAACTTCCACGTAAAACCTGAAAACCCTGTCCATCATTGTCCACTTCTTCTGTGACAGTGTAGACCGCATCTTTTTTTGCTTTGAGCCATCCCATGGACCCTTCTTCAAACTGGATCTCAGAGGAACTGCCCGGTAGTACAAACTCAAAGCAGAGTGTTCCTGTCTTATAGGCACTGTATGGGGCGTCTGTCCGTAACTTACTGCGAAACCATGTCGTATAGTTTATGATGTCAAAGCTTCGGACGATATTGTCATTTTCGTGAGCATCGTTGCCCGGAGTCGTGCTGTCCTCATCCCAGGGACTTGTTCCTGTGGAAACGGCATACCCGGATTCCGTGGACGCATCCGCCACAAGGCCTGACTCTGAAATATAAGCGTAATCTCCATCCAGCTTACCGCCTATTGCTGTATTATCTACAGGACTGTCCCCGTTTCTTACTGTATTGTTAAAACAGACTGCGTCGGACGGAGTCACCAGCTCTTCACTACAGACCGCATCGGACGAAGTCATTAAAAAAGAAATTTTCTGTATTGGATCGACAGGCGCCGCAAATACGGTCCGCGCCATCAGGAAGCTTGCCAGACACAGGCAGATCACTTGTTTTAACCGTTTCATAGCTTTGCTCTCTTTCCGTAGTATCGTTTTCATTTATGAACGGAAAGGAAAATATCATGATCTGATCACAGATTCAATAAATAATTCGTATCTGGTATGTCTGGCTGCGTAACTGACATATGGGCGAGGTTCTGCAAAGGAATGTGCCTGATACGATCACCGCCATCATGCGCGCATGCCTTTTCTGTTCACCAGTGTTTTTGTAATAGGGCATGGTTTCGGTGGATCTGCGAAAAAAAGATCCGTCAGGATACCGACACTTATCATCTTCAGTATCCCAACGGATCTTTTTTTATTTGTAACTGTTCAATACTTTCACAGTTACCTTTATTCTTTACGCTTGTTGATTCATCTTTTTCTTCTCTTCATACTCCTTCAGCGCCCGCAATGCCTCCCCTGACAGCGGGAACAGCACTATCAGGTTAAACACGGTCATAAGACCAACGCCCACGTCTCCGAGATCCCACACCACCGTGTACGCCTGCAATCCGCCGACGAACAGCATGATCAGGGCAAAGATCTTGTAGAGTGTCTGATAAATCCAACGGTTTCCGAACAGGTACGCCACGTTGGATCTAGCATAGAACAGGATCCCGAGAAACGTCGAGAAGCTGAATAACGCCAGCGTCACCGCGATAAATACCACGCCGAACTCACCCATATAGTAGCTCATGACTTTCTGTAAAAGATCCATTCCCGCAAGCCCCGTCGTCAGTTCTTCCGGGACGAGCAGCATGATCATCGCCGTGCAGCTGCAGATCACGATGGTGTCGATAAATACGCCAAG
>CAKRNI010000042.1 GCA_934370915.1 uncultured Lachnospiraceae bacterium | reverse complement strand
ACTGCGTTTATAAAGAATGGCATCGAAAACGCGACTGATTTCGATAGCATTTGGGCATAAAGCAGGGCTGCCGCCCAACAAAAAATATTTGCTAATGCGACAGCCCCTTTATTACTTACTTGTTCTTTTGAGAATCCTTATAAGAGGTCTCGCTTGGTCCATAGGTTACTTCACCTGTACCCTTTGTACAATAGTAATAGCCATCAGAATCTTTTATGTCTTTTTTGTTTTTCTGAATAGTACCGTTTTCGTTTAAGAGATATTTGATGCCACCATATTCCTTAATCTGGTATTTTGTATCATCATCTGCTCTCAAACGCATACCATTTCTATACAGGTATCCATCAACTGAGCCGTTAGAGCCAGCACCCTTCGGAGAACCATTGGATTTAAAGTTGAAGTTATAGGTTGTGCCGTCAAGAGTCACAGAGACAGTGCCTGTTTTTGCGCCAGTACTTGTAAGATAGAAGACTCTCTGATCATCGCCAAGTTCATTGTCAAGTTTATCAGCAGAATCAATCTCATCACTGTAGCCTCGGATTTTCTTTAAAGAAGAGTCTTCAAAGGTAAAGATTCTTAAACCAGTCACCATCTCACCTTTATCGTTGAACGCATAAGATTTACCATCAATAGATTTAAACTCATTCATTGTGATCTCACCCTTGGAGTTCGCATAATACCAATGAGTCGTACCGCTTTCGTGGTCATCGCTGTTTAACTCTTTAGACGGAACAGCCTCGAACCAACCGGTATGAAGCTTCGGTTCCTCTTCGTCACCATAATATTTCCAGGTACCCTTGTCGCTGTTGTGTACCCAGGAATCCTGAGCAACACCTCTGTCATCGAAGGTGTATTTTACATTGCCGATGGTCTTCTCTGTGCTGACGGTCTTCTTACCGTTGGAAGCGAAGTAGAAGTGGTAAGTCGGCTCGTTATCATCGTCATTGTCGTCGTCCTTAACGCTGATGTATACCCATGCGTTTGTAACGAGGCTTCCGTCGCCTTCTGCGTCACCGTAGTATGTAGCAGATGCCCAGTCGGAATCATCGGAGATATTCTCACCTGCAGTTGTGATCCAGCCTGTGAGCATTCTTCCATACATATCAAACGCATATTTCTTTCCGCCGATATCAGCGATCTTTACGCTGTCACCGGTCGTGCGGAGCGCGCGTCCATTGTTATCGAAGTAGTACCAGCTTGCGTCGCCGACTTTATCGTCACCCTGCCAGCTCGGGTTTTCAAGGAAGCGCCAGCCGTTCTTTAACATCTGGCCGCCGTTTCTTAAGTAGTAGTAGTTTCCGTTATCCTCAAGAAGAGTGTTGCGGATCATATAGCCGTCTTCACCGAGGTAATAGGATTCGCCGTTGTCGGTTCTCCATGCGCTTGTCACGTTGTTGCCGTTATTGTCAGTATAGACCCATTCACTGTTTACGGACTTCCAGGCAGCAAAAGAGCTGAATGAAGCACCCAGAGCAAGAACTGCGGATGCGGAAAGTACTGCCAGGCAGAAATTTTTCTTTCTCATTTAATTTTCCTCCTCATGGAAATTGTAACAGCAGCCAGATTGTTGTTTTCCCGGCTGCTGAAAATTCTCAAATTGTTTACATATTCTATTATACCAGAATTCCAATTTATGACAATGGTATTTTCCCGTCAACTTGTGGTAAATATGTGGCAGGGGAATTACAAATTGTTTAAGAAAAACGTACGGATCAGACTTTGTGATAAAAGTGATCGATCCGTACGTTTCGTATTTTATGATTTCAGGTAATCCGACGCGTCCTTTAAGAAGCTCGCGATGATCAGCAGGATTACAAACGCTACCGGAAACGCTGCAATGATGGAGACACTCTGCAGGTTTGCCATGGAACTGTCGGAAAATACAAGTGCCATAGGAAGCAGGATCAACAGGATCGCCCAGAAGGCTTTTACCGCGTTGTGCGGCTCCTCATCACCGGTGATCTGGCGGTAGGTGTAGGAGGAGGCCACAAGGGCAATGGAGTCAAAGCTGGTAGCGTAGAAGGCCACCATGGCAACAATCAGGAGTACAAGGACGAGCGGTGCAAGCGGCAGCGTCTGGATGATGGCGATGATCGTTGTATAGAGATCGCTGCCGGCGGCATAGATCGCCATCACATCCAGCTTTCCGCTTACCTGAAGTCCGAGACTGTAGTTTCCTAAAATGATAAAGCTTAAGAATGTAGCGCTGACGCTGCAGGCATATCCGCCGAGGATCGTCTGGCGCACCGTTCTTCCGCGGGAGATGGATCCGATAAAGAACGGGGATGCCACGCACCACACCATCCAGTAGGCCCAGTAGAAGATCGTCCAGTTCTGCGGGAAGGAAGTAGTCCGCTGCGGGTCTGTGAAGGTTGCAAGGCCGAGGAAATTCTGAGCGAGATTTCCGACAGCCGCAAAGCCTGTCTCCAGAATATACCGTGTTTCACCGCCGAGGAACAGCACATATGCGAGCAGGGCAAAGAACAGGTACATACAGGACTTTGCGAGGAGGGAGATTCCCTTCATACCGTGGAGCAGGGCATATGTGTAGAAGACGCAGGTGACGCCTAAAATCGCGATCGTTATCCATTTGGAGGATGGAAGGTGGAACAGGGTCGTCAGGACCTGGGACATCAGCGGAGTTGCCAGAGCAAAGGTTGTTGTGGTTCCTGCGAGGAGCGCAAAGAGCGCCAGAAGGTCGATGAGCTTTCCGGGAACACCGTCTACCCTGTTTCCGAGCAGTGCGCGGCAGGCTTCCGAGTATTTCTGCTTATGACAGCCTCTTACATGAAGCATAAAGCCGAAGGAGACAGCGAGTACCAGATAGAATGCCCACGGGATCGGACCCCAGTGGAACAGCGGGTAGGTGCTGGACCAGGTCTGCATGGAACCCATCTCGGCGATATGCGGATCGTTCGCGTAGAGGATCCACTCACAGAAGGAGTAGAACAGGATGTCAGCGGCGAGGCCGGAGGTGAACATCATGCTGGCCCACACGAACAGTGGGTATTTCGGCTTTTCATCCGGCTTTCCGAGACGGATCGTACCGAATCTGGAGAATGCCAGATACAGGGAGAGCAGGAAGACAAAGAGACCGACGGCGAGATAGAACAGGCCGAAGGTATCGCCCAGGATAAAGCGGATCGTGTCAAGAACGCTCTTTGACGCGTCCGGAATTAAAATAAAGCAGACACAGAGAGCCAGGATCGCAAGGAACGGCACGATCACAGTGACCCAGTCGATCCGGTCTTTTAATGGTGTTTCGGAATTTTTGGAACTCATAATTTGAAACCTCCTACGATGTTCAAAAATTAAATATTTATCAAGATATTGAACATTATAGCACTGCAGGAGGAAGAATGCAAGGGGAAATGATACGATTCTGCTACGTCTGCTACGGCCGCTGTATCATACAGGATTTTCAGCTCAGAACATGCCTGTCTCCCTGCACGGGAAGAAGGATCCAGCGTCAGTAAGGATCATGGGAGGATGGAAGGTTTACGTTTTGCTCAGCGATCCGGATCCGGATAAAATTGATCGTCAGGAATGTCACGCAGAGTATCCAGCCGAGACCGGAAAAGAGAGCAACCGCGGTGAGCCCCATCTTTCCGATCATGATGGCGGAACAGATCGCACGGAAAATAATGTGCAGGGTTGTTCCGCAGAAGGCGGTGACCATGTAGCCCTGTCCTTTAAAATACCCCATGTAAGCACTTCCTGTAAAGCAGAATATATAGAAAACAGAGATCAGCCTTATATAACTGTTTCCGTAATAGAGAGCCAGCTCGTCTGAAGAACTCAAAAACAGCCGGAGTGCAGGATCGGAACCAAAGAACATGAAAAGGGAGATCACCACACAGACCGTCCAGTTTAACATCAGCCCCCAAAATAGACTTTTTTTCACCCGGTCATGATTTCCGGCTCCAAGATTCTGGGAGACCATGACGGAGACCGCATTTCCTCCGCTGTCACCGAAGGAATTCGCGAATCCCTCAATGCGGGTCGATGCCGTATAGGCGGCGATTCCCGGTGTTCCGAGTGTATTGACACTGCCCTGAACGAGAATCTTTCCGATATACAGGCTGGAGGCCTGAAGCGCCGAGATGAGACCGTAGCGCAGAGTGTGGATCATAAGATCCTTATGAGCACCAATATCTTCTCTGCGGCAGAGCAGTCCCGGATAAGTATCCCGCAGATACAGAAAACAGCAGATTGCGGAGAAAAACTGTGACAGGATCGTGGCCGCGGCAGCACCGCCGGTTCCAAGTCTCAGAATGCCGATAAAGAGAAAGTCCAGAGCAATGTTCACTGTGATGGCGGCAGCGAGAAAAGACAGGGCAACTCTGGTGTTGCCGATAGACCGCAGGATTCCGGATAAAAGGTTATAAAGACAGGTAAAAGGAAGCCCTGCGAGGATAATGAAAAGGTAGGATTCAGCGTAAGGAATGAGTTCCTCTGGGGTGTGGATCAGGTTTAAGATCGGATTCAGAAAGACGGTACATACACCGCTGATGATAAGGACGATGATCATGCCGAGAAGAAGGGCGGTGAAGACTTCCTCGCGGTATTTTTTTCTGTCACCGCTTCCGTAGAACTGACCGAGGATTACCGTGATCCCGGCGCAGAAGCCGTCGAGGATGAAGATAAAAAGGTTCATAAGACTGCCAGATATTCCCACAGAGGCAAAGGCGTTGGTGCCGAGAAATCTGCCCACGATCAGTGAGTCGGCAGTGTTGTAAAGCTGTTGTAAAATGTTTCCAAGCAGCAGTGGAACGGCGAGGGTTAAGATCTGCTGTCGGATATTGCCGGAAAGTAAAGAGGTCTGGTTCATGGTTATGTACTCCTGAAATATAATCTTCTGATACCGGATGTTCCGCACTGCGTACTCCAAATTCTATGCGCTGCTCCGGCTGGTGCCAAATCTGATGGTTCAGTACCTTCACAGAAATCAGTGTATCACAGAAAATATTAATTGAAAAATGAATAATTAAAAAGTAAAATATAATCAAAACGATATATTTTGAGCAGAATAAAGGATTTGTAGTGAAGAAATCGGAGAGGACGGAGATCATTATGACAAAAACGGAGTTGGAGGCATTTCTGACAGTTCTCCAGTACGGCAGTATCTCAGCAGCGGCAGAACGGCTTTTTATCACACAGCCGGCTATGAGCCGCAGGATGAAATCTGTGGAAGAGGAGCTGGGATACAGCCTGTTTGAACGTGGACGGGGGCAGAGAAGTGTGGAACTTACGGAGAATGGAAAAGAGTTCGTTTCGGTCGCGGAACGCCTTTTAACACTTTACAGGGAGGCAGAGGAGATACCGAGAAGAAAGAAAAGTCCGCTTTTGCGGGTCAGCACAGTGAACAGCATTGCCTTTTATCTGATGCCGGCCGTGCTGAATGAAATGATGTCCGATCGGGACACCTGCAGCATCGAATTTAAGACGGGGCGTTCTTCTGATATTTATGGGTATGTGGAAAATGGAAGTGTTGATGTGGCTCTGGTCTCGGATCTTTTGAATTCCAGAAGTGTGGTTCCGTTCCCTGTGTTCCGGGAGCCGTTCGTGTTTGCCGGTGGTGAGAGCTGGAGAGAAACAGGGCGAGTGACTCCGGATATGCTGGATCCGGAAGAACAGATCCGGCTGCCATGGAATCCGGAATATGATATCTGGCACAGCCGTTGGTTTCCAACGGACGCAAATCCGAGTCTCACAGCGGATAAGATGGAATTCCTGGAATATTTTCTGAATGGAAAGAAATGGGCGGTGATCCCGCTTCTTGTGGCAAAATGCTTCAAGAGAAAGGATGTGTGGATCTGCCCGATGGAAGGCGGACCGGAGGACATGACGATCTATGGACTTACAAAAGAGAACCGGATGGACGACCAGATCCGGAGATTTTTTCAGTGTGTGAGAGAAGAATTGCAGATGATCGATGGGATAGAGCTGTTTTCAGGAAGATAAAGAGAAATTCTGGTCACTCAGGAAAAATTAAATTTTAGACAGGGAAAAGGGCCCAGCCACCGGAACATACCCCAGGATTCCGGTGCGGGCCCTTTTTCAAAAATTACAATCTATGATCCCAAATTGGATCTTACAGGAAGTTCATAAATGTCGTAATAATAAGTGCATTGAAGAAGTCGATGAACAGGCTTCCAACTAACGGTACTACGAAGTATGCGGTCGGAGCCGGACCATACTTTGCAGTGATCGCCTGCATGTTTGCCATAGCGTTCGGTGTAGCACCCATACCAAATCCGCAGAAGCCGGATGTCATAACGGCTGCGTCGTAGTTCTTTCCGAGAAGGTTGAACACTACGAAGTAAGCGAAGAATGCCATGAGAACTGTCTGTGCCGCGAGCATTACGATCATCGGAAGAGCGAGCTCTGCGAGCTGCCATAACTTTAATCCCATCATTGCGAGACCAAGGAATAAGGAAAGAGAGAAGCTTCCGATCGTGCTGATCTCTTCCATCGGCATATCTTTGTGGGTTGCGTCAACAACGTTACGGATGATAGCGGCAACAACCATTGCTCCGATGTAGCTCGGGAATGTCATTAACTTGTTAAGGAATAAAGAAACGATCGTGCCGGCACCGATTGCGATTGCAAGGTATAATGCGCTGTCCAGGAATCTTCTGGAATCGATTGCGCCGGTAACTTCGTTCTTATCAACTGTAACCTCATCGCTGCCGGTAGCCGTCTCTGTGGACTTTAAGTTCAGGGAATTGATACGACGGTAAGCGAGCGGTCCGCCGATCACACAGCCGGCAACAAGACCGAAGGTTGCGGATGCGATCGCAACCGCGTTAGCTCCTGCGACACCGGCTTCCTCAAGAACCGGTCCGAATGCGCCTGCGGTACCATGTCCGCCGACCATCGGGATGGAACCAACCGCAAGACCAAGTCTCGGGTCGAGATGGAAAGCACCGGCAAGTACAGCGCCAAGACCATTCTGAAGAGCAACCATGATAACGGAAACTAACAGGAATAAAAGTACCTGAACGCCGCCCTTCTTTAAGAGACGGAAGCATGCGGTGTAACCAACGCTGCAGAAGAATACGGTCATGAAGAAGGACTGTAATGTGTTGTCAAAGGAAATCTCTAAGATTCCTGCGGATCTTAAGATCAGGTGAACAACAGCGTAGACAACGCCGCCGACAACCGGTTCAGGGATACAGTATTTTGTTAAGAACGGGATCTTGCTTACAAGGAAACGTCCAAGAAGCAGAACGAGAGCAGCAACTGCGACTGCCTGATACATGTTAAGCTCAATTTGTAACATAGTTTTGTTATACCTCCATACCTTTTATGATCAGAGTATAAGAATGTTCCTTCAAAAAAAATCATAAAGTTACAAAAAGTTACAAAAATTACTTAACAAAAAATTGTAAATTCTTAACAAGATATCTACATGCAATAGTTGAAAACATGTGAAAAGTTCTGAACCGGAAAAGAAATACGCCGAAAATAGCGATATTCCGGCGCATAGAAATTAACATGTTTTAGCGCTCCGCTTCCAGCATCAGCCCGTCAATAAACTTTTTGATGCTGACCTTGCCTCCGGAGGAACGCTTTCCTCTGAGATAGTCCATCTCCGCCTTCACATCCTCAAAGGAGAATAGGGTTCCGGAGTACAGGGTGTAGGTCTCGTTCATGAAATCCTCGATTCCCATATGGGCGATATTGGACATTCCGGCTGCGATGGTACGGCGGATCCGCTGTTCCATATTTTTCGGGGAATCACTGACCGCCTCGCACATCTGTGACACGCTTAAGTTGGATACAGGAATATGATTCTCATGAAGATATTCGCAGATCTTTATGATATCCGGGCATCCTTTTTCTCCGGACATGCCGACGCGGTTTAAGATGTATTTTAACTTTCTGCCGTAATCATCTGATTCCGGTTTCGTTCCCTTTGGCATATGGTCGATCTCATTCATGAACATCCGGCGGATATTTGCCAGAGTATGTTCATTTGTGATCTGCTGTTCCACATTTTTTAATACGGAACGGACCTCGATCAGATTGATCGGCTTGCTGATAAAGAAGTCGATCCCGGCGCTGTAGGCCTTGCTGATCAGCTCCTTAGCGGACACCTGGGAGATCATAATACATTTGACCGTGGTGTTCACAGCCCGCAGCTCCTTTACAAATTCGACGCCGTCCTTTACCGGCATGAAAAAGTCGACGAGGACAACATCAGGCTTTGCCCGCAGCACGTCGGATAGGTTTGCCGGCTCTCCGCCGCAGTCGCCGCAGATTTCTCCGAGTCCCTGTGTCTCGATGATGTCTTCTAAAATGTTGATGACGGACAGGTCGTCTTCTACTATATAGATTCTCATAATTCTTCCTCCACAAGGGAAGTCGCCGGAATCACAACGGTAAAGGCAGTTCCGCTGCCCTGTTCCGATCTCACTTCGATGGTTCCCTTAAACTGTTCTTCCACGGTCATTTTTACCCCATAAAGACCGACACCGCGGAAGATATTTCCGGTCTTATGGTCAAATTTCGTTGAATATCCCATTTTAAAAATATTTGGCAGATGGCGGGAGGAAATTCCGGGTCCGTCATCTGTGACACAGAAGATGTAATTTCCGTCACGAAGATGCTCTTCGATGCAGATCGTACCGATCTTACGGTCGGATTCGATGGCCTCAATGGCATTGTTGACGAGATTTTTCAACACGGCCATGAGTTCGTAGTGTTCCTCGGTCATAAAGTTGTCCGAGCATCGGAACTCCAGCTGGATGTGGACGTTTTTCGCCTCGAGCATATGGTAGGTGGTGTCCTCGAGGATCTTTAAGATATCCTGAAAGCTCATCCGCTTCTCGTCGTACTCCTCAGAAATCTCCTCCTCGATTCCCTGAATGATCCGGATATAGTCTTTCTTGATCTCGTGGACATCCCGCGCGATGGAAAGGGACATGTGCTTCATGTCATCCGGAACGTCCATCTCGTTTAGCTTCTCATAGAGCTTATAGGCGTTCGCCATGACGGATTCGATCTCTTCTGAATTTTTCCGCATGAAGTAGATCTCATTTTTTAAGCCTGTCGTCATTAAGAACAGGCGGCGGTAACGGTTCTCATGCTCCTCGTTTTTTAAAAGAGTCCGGTAGTGGCTTTCCGCCATTAGGATCAGGCTTGCGAGGAAAGTCCGGAACAGGGCGATCAGGAGAAGGTATCCTGCTTTTTCCGGTGTCATGGTGTGGAGGGAGCTCTCTGAAATACAGAGCTCCACCAGATTCGAGCCAAAATCCGCGAAAAAGACTGCCGGGAATAACCGGCTGAAGGACACTGTATGTTTTCCGGGGATCATCGATCCGAAGATGATTCCGTAGCAGAAATAGAAGACCGCGTTTGGAAATAAATTTTCTGCGGACGTTATGAGATCAGCACCGCTGTTTACCGCTACGATCAGTCGGAACAGAAAAACGATCATGGCAGTTACGGAACAGGTCATCGTCGTGGAAAGATTTTTTCCCAGTGTCATTAAGAGGACCGGGAGCACGATAACGGAAGAGGAAATACGGAAATTGTATACAAAAAGATTCCAGTAGAGCTGGGATACGAGGGCGACGATCGCTCCGATCAGAACCATACGTTTCAGATTCCTGATGCTCTTTTTTTCATTTATCATTCGGTATCTCCCCTCTGTACTTGTTCGATAAAAATCAATAATATAATGATACGTTATTGTTAAAAAAAAGTCAATGGAGCGAGGGTTAAGATATTTTTGTAAGAACGCTGAAAATTGTGAGAAAAATAGGGCGAAACTTTATTTTTTGTATTGTAAGATTTCCGGTCTTCGATTATAATATAACCATAGGGGACAGACACCGTTAAGGGGTTATCGGTGCTGCAAAAAAACGTGAAATTGAGGAGGATACTGACATGAAACCATACCGCGAAATGTCAAAGGAAGAACTTGCGTCTTTAAAGGAGCAGCTTGAGGCTGTGTACAAAGAATATCAGGGAAAAAATTTAAGCCTGAATATGGCACGTGGTAAGCCATGTAAGGAACAGCTCGACCTTTCCCTTCCGATGATGGATGTCTTAAACAGCTCCAGCGACTATATCTCCGCTGACGGCGATGTAAGAAACTACGGAATCCTGACCGGTATTCAGGAAGCGAAAGAGCTGATGGGAGCTATGATGGACGCTCCGGCTGAAAATATCGTTATGTACGGAAATGCCAGCCTGACATTGATGTTTGATACGGTAAGCCGTGCCTGGACACATGGTGTTTGCGGAAGCACTCCGTGGTGCAAACTCGACAAAGTAAAATTCCTCTGCCCGGTTCCGGGATATGACAGACACTTCGCGATCACCCAGTACTTCGGTATCGAGATGATTAACATTCCGATGACAGATGATGGCCCGGATATGGATCTTGTTGAGAAGTATGTAAATAATGATGAGACCGTAAAAGGTATCTGGTGTGTTCCGCTTTATTCGAACCCGTCCGGACAGTCCTATTCCGATGAAACAGTAAAGAGATTTGCTAACTTAAAACCGGCAGCAAAAGACTTCAGAATCATCTGGGATAACGCTTACTGCGTACATCATTTACACCCGGATCATCCGGATCACATTCTTGATATCCTTTCCGAGTGCGCAAAGGCCGGAAATCCGGATATGGTATATAAGATCGGTTCCACAGCGAAGATCACATTCCCGGGTTCTGCTATCTCCGCGATCGCTACATCCAAGGCGAATATCGAAGATATGAAGAAACAGATGAACGTACAGTTTATCAGCCATGATAAGATCAACCAGCTCCGCCATGTGCGCTTCTTCAAGAACCTTGATGGAATCAAGGCTCAGATGGCAAAACATGCCGCAATCCTCTGCCCGAAATTCGAGGCGGTTGACGAGATCTTAAATAAAGAGCTTGGTGGACTTGAGATCGGTAAGTGGACAAAACCGAACGGCGGATATTTCGTTTCTTTCGATTCTCTCGATGGATGCGCGAAGGCGATCGTTGCAAAGTGTAAGGATGCAGGTGTTGTTATGACAGGCGCAGGTGCAACCTACCCATACGGCAAGGATCCGCATGACTCCAATATCCGTATTGCTCCGTCCTTCCCGACACTGGAAGATTTAAAGCTTGCAGCTGAGATTTTCTGTGTATGCGTAAAACTTGTAAGTATCGACAAGCTCCTCGCTGAATAAAGCAGGAAAAACGGCAGACAGGCTGCGGAAAAATAAAAACTGAAATGATCGCAAAAAAAGAGGGACTGACAGCCGAATTACCGGCTGTCAGTCCTTTACTTTTTTGCGTTGGTATACTAAAATGAAAAAGACTATCGAAAACGGTAGGGAAATCCTTGAAAAAATACCGGGAAAACATTTTGACAGCGTGCTTCCGGAAAAAGGACGGAAATGTTTATGAAAGAAAAAATTGAGAAACTGAAAAGCAGCCAGAGAAATGGGGAATCCAAAGAGATACAGGAACCGGCGAATGGAACAGGAACAGCAAAGAAAAAGTCCGGTCTGGCCCGCGAGGGAATCGCTTATCTGATCTTTGGCGTCCTGACAACAGTGATCGATTATGCGATCTCAAATCTTCTATATTATATATGGAAGATGGATCCGGTTCCTGCTCAGACCATTGCGTGGGTGGCTGCGGTGCTGTTCGCTTTTGTGACGAATAAATGGTGGGTATTTGAGAGTCATACGCTGAATCCGGGGAAGGTATGGAGAGAATTTGTTTCATTTGTTCTCTGCCGGGTAGCGACCTTCCTGTTTAACCTCGCGGCCCTGTTTGTTATGGTGGATCTCATGAAGATGGAGTTCTTTCTCTGCAAGCTTCTGATCTCGGTCGTGGTCGTGGTACTGAATTATGTGTTCAGCAAGATTCTGATTTTTACGAATGACAAAAAGAAATGACCGGATCAGAACGTAAAGTGCGAAATACCTTTTGCGTAGACGGAGGAGTTTTAAGGTATGACAGAAATAAAAGAAATTGATGACGCAGTCCGGGAAGAAATACCCGAAAGAATCCCGGAAACGCGTAAGAAGAAACGACGAACCATACCGGTGCTAAAGCCGAGAGACGGTCTCATGATCGCGTTTTTTGTTCCGGTGCTTGTTATGATCTGCATATTTGCCCAGAGAGGGATCTTCCCGTTCGGCGAGAGGTGCTTTCTGAGGACGGACATGTATCATCAGTACGCACCGTTCTTCTCGGAGTTCCAGTATAAGCTTCGGACCGGCGGAAGTCTTCTGTACAGCTGGGATGTGGGAATGGGCGTAAATTTTGCGGCGCTTTACGCATATTATCTCGCAAGCCCTTTAAACTGGCTGATCCTGCTCTGCCCGAAAAAATTGATCATTGAATTCATGACAATCATGATCGTCATAAAGATCGGACTTTCGGGACTCAGCTTTGCCTGGTATTTAAAGCAGCACAGTAAAAACTGTATTCTGGGCGTCGGATTTTTCGGGATTTTTTATGCGTTGTCCGGATACATGGCAGCGTACAGCTGGAATATCATGTGGCTGGACTGCATTCTCCTCTTCCCGTTGATCGTTTACGGGCTGGAGCGTCTTGTGAGGGAGCAGAAGGGAATGCTCTACTGCGTGACCCTTGGGCTTTCCATCCTGTCCAACTACTATATCTCCATCATGACCTGCCTGTTTCTGGTGCTTTATTTCATCGCGCTTCTTATCTTGGAAGAGCCGGGTCCGGTGAGAAAATACGTGGAGAGCTGCGTGAGATTTGGAATCTACTCCCTGCTTTCCGGCGGACTCGCGGCGGGAGTTCTGCTGCCGGAGATCTGCGCACTCCAGAGCACGGCATCCGGAAACTTTGATTTCCCAAAGGCGTGGACTTCCTATTTCCCAATCTTCGACATGATCGCCCGCCATATCGGAAATGTGGAGACGGAGATCGGTCTGGACCACTGGCCGAATATTTACTGCGGTGTCGCGGTATTTCTCTTCTTTTTGCTGTATCTGGCATGTAAGAAGATCTCTGTGAAGGAAAAGGCTGTGTACTGCGGCCTGTTGCTGCTCTTTTTTGCAAGCTTTTCCATAAATGTGCTGAATTTTATCTGGCATGGATTCCACTATCCGAACAGCCTTCCATGCCGACAGTCCTTCATCTATATCTTCCTGATGCTGTTTATCTGCTTCCGGGCCTATACGCATCTGGATGAGACACCGAAAAAGTATGTTGCTGTCGCGTTCTGGGGAAGCATCTGCTTTGTACTTCTGGCAGAAAAGCTGGTGACACAGGAACATTTCCACTTTATCGTCTACTATGTGGCAATCATCTTTCTTGCAGCTTACGCGGGACTGATCTACCTTTATAAAGGAGGAAAGCGGGTCTTAGCCGGATTTCTGGCACTGGCGCTGGTCTCCATGGAGGCAGCCATCAATACAACCGTGACGAGTGTCACGACCACGAGCCGTGAATCCTACACTGCGGACAACGAAGAGGTCCGGATCTTAAAGGATTCTCTGGAACCGGCAACGGATTTCTACCGGGTGGAGAAAAAGACGAGAAAGACGAAAAACGACGGCGCATGGATGAATTTCCCGTCGGTATCCCTGTTCTCCTCAACGGCAAACGCGGATCTTTCGAAGTTCTTTAAGAAGCTTGGATGCGAGTCATCCACGAATGCCTACAGCATCACTGGCAGCACCCCGCTTGTGGACAGCATCTTTTCCGTAAAATACGCGCTCTATTTCGAGGCAGTGTCCAACACGGAGCTTATGATCTATTTGAGGGAGAGCGGCGGGACATATCTCTATGAAAACTTGTATACACTGCCGCTGGGCTTTGTTCTTCCTTCGGATATTGAGGAGAACTGGCAGTATGAGATGGATAATCCGGCGGAAGTGCAGAATGATCTGTGTCTGGTCGCAGGGGCAGACGAAGTCCTTGTAGATGCAGGCGGAACAGTGAATAAAAATACGTTCACCTTCACACCGGATATGACAGGGGAATACTATGTGTTCGTTATGAATAAGAAGGTGAAAAACGTGAAGGCGGATCTGCCGTCGGGTTCAAAGTCGTTTGGAAATGTGGACCGCGGATATCTTCTGGAGCTCGGAACCCTGTCTCCGGGATATGAAGTGAAGCTTACGGCGGATGAGGCGGGTGAGCAGCTGAATGCCATTGCCTACCGGTTCTCCGAGGATGCCATGATTCAGGTTTATGACCGTCTGAACCGGATGCCGATGCATCTGACGAGCTGGAAGGACACGAAGCTTTCCGGAACTGTAACTGCTGACCGGGCCGGAATGCTCTTCACATCGATCCCCTTCGATAAGGGCTGGACTGTAAAGGTAGACGGGCAGAAGGTGGAGACGAGAAAAGCGTTCGGTGCATTCCTTGCCATCGATGTGGGCGCAGGGGATCATGTGATCGATTTCTCTTATTTCCCGGAGGGATTAAAGCCTGGCGTCCTGATCACGGGCGGATCGATCGTGCTCCTGCTCCTTCTGTGGTTTTTGCGCAGGGAGATGGAGAGGCGGAAAGCCAGGAAAGAGGCAAGGAAAATTTGGAAAATGCAGAGGAAACTTGAAGAAGAGCCTTCAGACGACGATCCTGAGTTTGAGGAAATTCCGGATATTGATGACGAGGACGCCTTAGATGACCCTGACGAAACAATTCCGGATGAAATCGAAGAGGATGAGAAAAAAGAGTTTTCCGATGAGTATTCAGGAGAACGAAGAGAAGAGTCACAGGATATCGATCCAGATAATCAAAAACTATAAATTATATAAAAGAGACAACGGAGGAACAGACATGAAACTTTGGGGCGGAAGATTTACGAAGGAAGAGAACCAGTTAGTACACAATTTTAATGAATCCATCTCCTTCGATCAGAAATTTTACAGACAGGATATCGCAGGCAGCATCGCCCATGTTACGATGCTCGCGAAACAGGGGATCCTCACAGTGGAAGACCGTGACGCGATCATTGCCGGCTTAAAGAGCATCCGTGAAGATATCGACAACGGAACCTTAAAGATCACAACGGAATCCGAGGATATCCATTCCTTCGTTGAGGCGAACCTTATCGAACGGATTGGTGATGCCGGAAAGAGACTCCACACCGGACGAAGCAGAAATGATCAGGTCGCTCTCGATATGAAGCTCTACACAAGAGATGAGATCGATGAGACAGATGTCCTGTTAAAGGGACTTCTGGAGGTTCTCTTAAAGCTCATGGAGGACAATCTCCACACCTACATGCCGGGATTTACCCACCTTCAGAAAGCACAGCCGGTAACTCTGGCTCACCATGTAGGCGCTTACTACGAGATGTTCCGCCGTGACAGAGGACGTCTTGCAGATATCAGAAAGCGCATGAATTACTGCCCGTTAGGATCCGGTGCCCTTGCCGGAACCACATACCCGTTAGACCGCGAGTACACAGCAGAGCTTTTAGGCTTTGACGGACCGACCTTAAACAGCATGGATTCCGTATCCGACCGGGATTACCTAATTGAGCTTCTGGCAGCACTCTCCACGATCGCCATGCATTTGAGCCGTTTCTCCGAGGAGATCATCATCTGGAACAGCAATGAGTACCGCTTTGTTGAGATGGATGATTCCTACAGCACCGGCAGCAGCATTATGCCGCAGAAAAAGAATCCGGATATCGCGGAGCTGATCCGCGGAAAGGCCGGCCGTGTCTACGGTGCCCTGATGTCCATGCTTACGGTTATGAAGGGAATCCCGCTGGCATACGATAAGGACCTTCAGGAAGACAAGGAGCTGACCTTTGATGCCATCGACACCGTAAAAGGCTGCCTCTTACTCTTCACAGGCATGGTATCCACGATGACATTCCGCAAGGATGTGATGGAAGCCAGTGCAAAGAACGGCTTCACGAATGCCACAGATGCTGCGGACTACCTTGTAAACCACGGCGTTCCGTTCCGTGATGCCCACGGGATCATCGGACAGCTGGTGCTTCTCTGCATCAACGAGAACAAGGCATTAGATGACCTGACACTGGAGCAGTTCAAGTCCATCAGCCCGGTATTCGAGGAAGATATCTACGATGCGATCTCCATGAAGACATGTGTGGAGAAACG
>CAKRNI010000041.1 GCA_934370915.1 uncultured Lachnospiraceae bacterium | reverse complement strand
AAATATCAAAAGAGGACATCCGGGTGATGAAACTTTACAATATGATGGCGATCACCTGACGGAAAAAACAATGCCGGATAGTATGAAAAATGTAACTGGCAGGTTTCCTAAAAATCATATTCTAAAAAGAATCAGGGGATTTTTTGGTGAGAAGGATATAATTTTGGAGGATCGGTCAAAAAAGTTTATTTTCATTCAAAAATAAATATAAAAAATCCACTCTGAGGAAACAATAGGCGTTTTGACAGAGGGGATGCTGATTGGTACAATGTGTTCATAGCAAAGCATATTGCACAAAAAGAGATCAGCATCCCCTCTTTTTTGTGCAAAAAAACGACAAGAGGAAAGGAGAAAACGAATGACAAAGCTTTCCATGAAAACGATACGTTTCCATATGATCACAGGAGTCTGTATTGGTATGATCTGGATGATATTTTCCCACGACCGGATCGGAGTTATGTACTTTGGAAAGCTTGTAGAGATGGCAGATGCGGATGAGCTGTTCCGTTGCCCGCTGCATCCGTATACACGGTCACTTTTATCAGCGATCCCGGAACCGGATCCGATCAAGGAGAAGAAAAGGGTAAAAATCCATTATGACCCGTCGATTCACAATTACAGTGATGAGAACAGACCATCTTACCACGAAGTAAGCCCGGGTCACATGATCTACTGCTCAGACAGTGAGTTTGAAGAGTATAAAAAGATCAGACAGGCTGTAACAATCCAGTAGATAAATAGGAATCATTACAGTAAAAATAATGAAATTGCGAGGAAAACGATATGTATAATTTTGATGAGATCATTGACAGACGTCATACGAATGCAATGAACACGGATGGTTTTCGTGACTATATCTTCCATGCGGATGAGACCATGAAATTTCCGTATAAGGATGAAGAGTTTATCCGTATGTGGGTGGCGGATATGGAGTTTGCCACACCGGATGTTGTCATCGACGGAATTAAAAAGAGACTGGAAAAGCGTATTTTCGGTTACACAAGAGTTTTTGAGAAGAGCTATTATGACGCATTCGCGGCATGGTGCAAGAGCAAATACGACTGGACATTCGACCGCAAAGAACTGGTAATGTCCAACGGTATTATCCCGGCTCTGTTTGAGATGGTTGAGTATATCTGCAAACCGGATGAAAAGGTCCTTTTCCTGACCCCATCCTATGCATATTTTAAATATGCGGCAGATGCCAGCCACCGCGAGTCTGTTTGCTCCGATCTGATCAACACAGATGGATACTATACCATTGACTATGAGGATCTTGAAAAGAAAGCGGCAGATGAGAAAACAACGCTCTTTATCCTCTGCAATCCTCACAACCCAAGTGGACGTGTATGGAAGGAAGAGGAGTTAAAGAAAATCGGTGAGATCATTGAAAAGAACGATATGTGGGTGATTTCTGATGAGATCCACTGTGATCTGCTCCGGCTTGATCAGAAGCATATTCCGCTGGGAAAGGTTATGCCGGACTATAAAAAGCTTGTAACATGCATGGCGCCGAGTAAGACATTTAACCTTGCAGGTCTCATGATCTCCAATGTCATGATCCGTGATGAGGGATTAAAAAACATTTGGCTTTCCAAACATTATAACTTTGATAACCCATTGAGCATTGCAGCTGCCCAGGCCGCATACGAGGGCGGAGATGCATGGCTTCAGGAGTTACGTGCTTATCTTGATGGAAACTTTGAATTTACGCAGGAATACTTAAAAGAGCATCTTCCAAAAGCAACCTTCCGTATTTCTGAGGCAACGTATCTTGCCTGGGTAGATCTCAGCAAATATTTTGAACCGGATGAAGTTCTTCCGCTGTTCTTTGCATACAAGGCAGGCGTTCTTCTCGAAGGCGGAAATATGTTTGTACAGCATTCAGATGGATTTATCCGCCTGAACCTTGCATGCCCACGCGCAACTCTTGAGGAAGGTTTAAAGAGGATCTGCGAGGCAGTCAATACGAAACATACAGAGAAGTATCATGGAGAAGAGAAGTAGTTAATACATAAATACAAAAAGCGGTTCTTCCCGCAATGGGACGAGCCGCTTTTTGTGTGATGGGTTTCTATCTGAAATTAAGGATTGTTGATGGGCTGTTTTACTGCGCTTTCCGCTGCATTTTCGCAACGAGGGCGCTGGTCCTCTGACGGTAGTCGTCGAGTTCGGTGACGATTCCCATGAAAGAGGAGATAAGATCTAAGGAGGCGCGCAGAGAACTCTGCTCACCCTGTACGACTGCGCGTTTTGTGAGGCGCATAGCCTGCTGCGGCGCTGCCAGAAGCTTTTCCATATACTGCTCCACAAATGCGTCAAGCTCTGCATCCGGGACGCAGTGGGTAACGAGTCCCATATCCGCGGCCTCTTTTCCCTTTAAGGTCCGGGCTGTCCAGAACAGGTCTAAAGCTTTGTCCCGGCCGACGAGACGGGGCAGGAAATATGCTCCGCCGTCACCAGGTACAATTCCGGCATTAAAATAGCTTTCCGACATGGAAGCATTCTCCCCGGCGATCCGCACATCGCACATGAGAGCCATGTCAAGACCGGCACCGACTGCGGCACCATGGATCTTGGCAACCACCGGTTTATCGATTTCTTCTAAAAGAAGCGGAATTCTTTGGATTCCCTTCCAGAGTGAATTCTTTCTTGCGAGGGCTGTGGAGGAGATATCTTCATGACTTTCGAAGAATCCGTCACCGGCTGCCATTGCCTTGACGTCACCGCCTGCGCAGAACGCTTTTCCGTTTCCGGAAAGCAGAAGCGCATATACATCATCGTTGTCACGGACATCTTCCAGTGCTTCTGTCCAGAGACGGATCATCTCCTCGCTGAAACAGTTGAGCTGCTTCGGACGATTCAGTGTGATGCGTGCAAGGTGGTTGTGTACTTCGTAGATCAAGTCTGCCATAGAATATCTCCTCCCCTATTTACTCTCTCAATATACCATATTGTGGAACTGATTTCATTATATGGAATTTCATATGAAATGTCAAGCCCTTGAAACCAGTTTTAACGTAAAATTTGCAAAAAAATATTGTCCAGAATCAAAAAATCCTGAACAATATCACGAAGCGAAAAATATTATATTTTATATCACAATATGAAATTACATTGCAGACGTAACGATTCAATTGTCTGCACACTTGCTTTAAAGAGAGAGCAGCATCCACCCCGCCGCGCACAGAATTATGAGAAGTACGAGATTGTAAAGGGTAAATACCATCATGTACGTTCCGGACTTTGCTTCCGGAATTTCAGCGTAGGCCCGGTAGGAGATCACGCTTGCCATGGATGCGATCAGAGTCCCGAGACCGCCGACATTCACACCAAAAAGCAGAGGACGTACCGCGTCGGTAAAGCCGGAGAGCAGGATCGCCGCGGGGACATTGCTGATGCACTGGCTCAAGAGAACACCTGCCGGAAATTCATGACCGGAGATCAGCTTTGTGAGAAGTCCGGAGATCGCAGGGATCCGTTCCATATTGCCGATAAAGATAAAGAAGCAGACGAATGTCAGGAGCAGAAAGTAGTCGACCCGGATAAACAGCGAGCGGTCTTTTATGAGAACAGCGGTCAAGATAATGAAAAACATGACCGGCCAGGAATAGATCCGAATGACGCAGCCCAGACAGACGAGAAAAAGCGCCAGATAGAAGATAAGAGAACTCTTTTCCGGGCATCTGTCAGATTCCATGGCAGCGCTGTTCAACGTGAGCGTCTTATTTTTCATCAGAAAAACGGCAGCTGTGAGCAGCAGGGCAGAGAGTACTGTTAACGGCAGCATGTATCCCACAAGCTCACCGGCAGAGAGGCCGAAGGAAGAGTAGAGATACAGGTTCTGCGGATTCCCGATGGGTGTTGCCATACTGCCGAGGTTCGCGGCGATGGTCTGAAGGACGATCACGGGGATCATGAGCTCCGGAAGTCCTGCCATATGTAAGATCAGTATGGAAAACGGAACGAAGGTGATCAGGGACACATCGTTTGTGATCAGCATGCTGGAGAAAAAGCAGAGTGCTGTCAGGGTGAAGGCAAGCTGACGTGTGGAATGCATTCCGGCCAGCAGGGATGATCCGAGATAACGGAACAGACCGATCTCCTTCAGCCCTGCGACCACCGTCATCAGGGAGAAGAGGAGGGCCAGAGTGCGGAAGTCAATGTAAGAAAGATACTCCGGTGACGGAGCGACAAAAAACATGGAGAGGACCGCCAGAACCGCTGCCGCGGAAAGGACTGGTTCTTTTTTTATGAATGACATGGATCGATTTCCTTCCTTATATAAATATTGTGCATGTGGCAGAAGACAGAAAAACTGTATACAAAGTGCTGCTCTGCAATTCAAGTCGAACATCCGAGAGACCTGGCGCGTGATTCTGGTCAGCGATGCTGACAAATCCTATCAGAGTCACTGCGTATCCTCGCGGGATAGGAACAACTGTAAAACTTCTGCAATTATTATAAACAGTAGCTTTACGAATGTAAAGAAGAAGAGTATACTGTACATGTGCAGTGGTGGCAGTGGATTTTGCCGATTTGGAATGCGAAGCATCGGCAAAATCAGTTACTGTTTGGGCTTCTTTCATGCCCGTATAGACAATGATGTCAGAATAATGAAAAGCGGCAGCTCTGGATGAAAATTCCTGGGTGCCGCTAATTTACGCGGAATGGCAGCGCATAAACAGGACCGGGATGTCTGCTGTTTCTGTTTTAGGGAGGAAGATTATGGGGAACAACAAGTTTTCAATCGCCAGCGTTGGAAACCGGCGGGCATTCCGGGATGGAGCCCGGGATGGAGTGCCGATCGCGCTCGGGTACTTTGCGGTATCTTTTTCACTGGGGATCGTAGCGCGGAATGTCGGGATGACACCGATTCAGGGAATGATCACAAGCGCGCTCTGCAACGCGTCCGCAGGGGAATACGCTGGCTTTACGATGATCGCTGCGGGGGCAGCGTATATTGAGATGGCGATCGTGACACTGATCGCGAACGCGAGATATTTACTGATGAGCTGTGCCATGAGCCAGAGAATGGATCCGGACATGCCGTTTTTCCACAGGCTGCTTATGGCATTTGATATTACCGATGAGCTGTTTGGGATTACGATCGCAAGACCGGGCTACTTAAATCCCTGGTATATGTACGGGGCGATCGCATTAGCGCTTCCCGGCTGGGCTGTCGGAACAGCCCTCGGTGCGCTGGCAGGAAACCTGATGCCGTGGCGTCTCGTGAGCGCCTTCAGTGTGGCACTTTATGGAATGTTCCTCGCGATCATCATTCCGCCGGCGAGAAAGAGCCGCATTCTTGCAGGGCTTATCGCCATCAGCTTTGCGGCGAGCTATCTTGCTGAGAATCTGCCGGGGATCTCATCGATCTCCAGTGGCACGAGAACGATCATTCTGACTGTTGTGCTCTCGTCTGCGGCAGCGATCCTGTTCCCGCATCCGGCAGAGGACAGCGAGATCGAGGTTCAAGAAGAAAACCAGGAAGAAAAAAATAATTCTTCTGCAGGTGCAGCAAAACAGGGAGCTTAACTGTATATATAGTAGAAAGAAGTTCTACTTGTAAGAAAAAGAAGTATTTACGAAAACTGTATCGTTAAATTAAGAGGAAATACATAAAAAACATGGAAAAGAATATTTATCTCTATATTGCGGTGATGGCGGGTGTCTCTTACCTGATCCGTGTCCTGCCGCTCACATTGATCCGGAAACCGATCAAAAATCAGTTTATCCAGTCATTCTTATATTACGTCCCATATGTGACGTTAGCTGTTATGACGTTCCCGGCGATCCTTTCCGCCACAAACAGTACGGTGTCGGCGGCGCTGGCGCTGGTCATTGGGATCATCGCGGCGTGGTGCGGAAGAAGTCTCCTGTCCGTTGCGGTGATCTGCTGCGCGGTGGTATTCGTCACAGAATTTTTCTTAGTGTAGTAAAAACACATAAAATACATAAAACACATATATTTAATAAAACAAAAGCAGCTTCGGCATCTGATCATTCATCAATCATATGACCGTGCTGCTTTTTTACTTTATAGAAGACCGCTTATGGCGTTCTCGCAGGGCGTGAAAAACCACGAAAAAAAGCAGTACATGGCGCAGAAAAACGGAATGCGGCGGTCTGCCAGACCAATGCTTTAACGTCGTAAAATAAATGAGATAAAATCCCATTGTCTGAAATTTCACAATACGAAATATATTCCATTTTGGCAAAAGTGCTGATTTTCTAAGCGGAAATTTGGCAATTATTTGGAAGAATCGTACTTGTATTTGTGCGGGAAAGTTGCTATAATCAGTAGCCGTGTTGAGCGAAAAAAAAGAGTAATGGCTCATAAAAGCTGATTACATGGAGGTTTACCCATGAAGAAATTAATTGCATTCTGCGCAGGACTTCTGGCGGTCTTAAACCAGACTTCAGTTACAGCGCTTGCGGCAGAATCAGAGGCTGCCGGGGCGGCAGCACAGACGCCGTTATGGCTTTGTATTCCATTTGCAGGACTCCTGCTCTGCATTGCGGTCCTTCCGCTTGTGAAAGCAGAGTGGTGGGAGGCGCACCAGCCGCACGCGGTCGTGTTCTGGTCCCTTCTGTTCCTGATCCCGTTCGCCGTGAAGTACGGTGTGCCGAAGGCGGCGGAGACGACACTGGAATGTATCATAAACGACTACCTGACATTCATCGTCCTTCTTTTCGGATTGTTCTGTGTGTCCGGTAATATCACCCTGTCAGGTGATCTCGCTGGTTCCCCGAGGATCAATGTGGGACTTCTGGCACTCGGAACCCTGTTATCCAGCTGGATCGGTACCACCGGTGCCAGTATGTTAATGATCCGTCCGATCATCAAGATGAACGCGTGGAGAAAGAGAAGACGCCACATCGTGATCTTCTTTATCTTTATGGTGTCCAATATGGGCGGCTGCCTGACTCCGATCGGAGATCCGCCTCTGCTCATGGGCTTCATGCGGGGCGTTCCGTTCTTCTGGAGCTTAAAGCTTTTACCGATCCTGCTCTTCAATATGATCATCCTGCTGTTCATCTTCTATCATTTTGATATGAAGGCATACAGAAAAGATATCGCGGCAGGCTTAAAACCGGATATCAGCAAACCGGGTACTGAAGTGAAGATCCGCGGCGGCCACAACCTGATCTTTATCATTATGATCGTGATCGCCGTTATCTTAAGCGGTACCCTGCCGTCCATGCCGATGTTTCAGGATGCCGCAGGAAATGTCCTCGGGATTCATGTGTTCGGAGAAGTTACATTATCCTATCCGGCGATCATTGAGTGCGTGATCATCCTTGTATCCGCATTCCTGTCCTTTAAGACGACGGATGGATCGATCCGCCGAGAGAACCACTTTACCTGGGGCGCGATCCACGAGGTCGCAGTTCTCTTCGTCGGTATCTTTATTACGATGCAGCCGGCGCTTATGATCTTAAAGGCAAACGGGGCGGAGCTTGGGATCACAGAGCCGTTTGAGATGTTCTGGGCGACCGGTCTGTTATCCAGCTTCCTCGACAATACGCCGACCTATCTGGTATTCCTGACAACAGCAGGCGCATTAGGATTGTCACAGGGCATGGTGACGGCCCTCGGAACCGTTCCGGTCAAGATGCTGGAAGCGATCTCCTGCGGTGCTGTATTTATGGGCGCGAATACATATATCGGCAACGCGCCGAACTTTATGGTCAAATCCATTGCGGATGAGAACGGTATCCGGATGCCTTCGTTCTTCGGATATCTGATCTGGTCCTTTGGAATTCTTGTTCCGGTATTCATTGTGGATACTCTGGTATTCTTTTTATAGGAAGGGGGAGGAAATATGGCTGCAACGAAAGAAGAAATCAAAGAATTGGCAGAACATATCTACGATCTGGACGCGGAGGTCTATGTCCACCTTGGTTCCTCCCTGGGACGTGTATTCAACCGTGACAGAGAGCGCTGCGTCAACGAACTTACGGAGCTGCTCACAACAAGACCGCAGGGACATTTGGTCCGCAGCGAGCTTGGATTGATCGCGAACATGGCCCGCACCATCGAGGATAAAGAAGAACGCGCGATGTGTATGACTGAGTACAACCGCATCCTCAATGAGGTTATGAGTCTTCCGACAAGCTTCGCCAGCGGCGATGTGATCGATCCGATCCTCGCGAAGTTAAACAGCTTCAACGTAGCGAACCGTTTCTCCAACGATGACCATCTGATCATCTGCATCAGCTGGACATACGGAAGCGGCGGAATCGATGTCGGCTTCAAGCTTGCGGATAAGCTTCACATTAACTACTACGATGCCGATATTTTCGAGGCAGTATTAAAACGCCTCGACGCGGAGAAGGATAAGACGATCCGCGACGCAGCGGGATATGCTCACGTCTCTGAGGAACTGCAGCAGAGTCCGGCGAGCGAGTTTGAGGCAGTGACCCATATGTCCCTGAAGGATCATATCAAATATTTCAGCCGTTACCACGGTCTGAGCCGTCAGGATGCCGTCTTCTTCAACCAGAGCGACCTGATCTGTGATATGGCGAAAAAGGAAGACTTTATTATCATGGGCCGCTGTGCCGATGCGATCTTAACGAACAACGGCATTCCGCATATCAGTATCTATATCACTGCACCGATCGAGCAGAGGATCCAGCGCGCGATCGAGGTAAACTCCGGATTAGACCGGAAAAAAGCGCGCCATTTCCTGAAAAAACTTGACAAAAAACATGCGCATTATTACAATTTCTATACCGGAAGAAGCTGGGGAAACGCGAACAACTACGATCTCTGTATCAACAGCGCAAGCTACGGAATTGACGGTACTGTCGATTTTATTCTGAGAATGATCGGTCGCGATAAGGATAAGAAAAAATCGGAATGATCCCCAAATGAAATGTGCTGCCGGCCTGTTTGCCGGACACGACAAATTATGATTTTGATGCCTGGCTGATATCAGTCAGGCATTTTTATGTTTACTCGCGCGAAGATGCAGATTGTCGCAGGCGGCCGCGCGAGGCGCAAGAATGTGTTAGTGTATATTCTTAATTAAAAAAAGAAAGGATCAACAGTATGCAGCTCGATATGACAAAAGGAAAACCGCTGCCGGTGATTTTGCAATTTACGATCCCATTGGTGATCGGAAATATCTTCCAGCAGCTTTATAATATGGCGGACACGATCATCGTCGGCCGCTATGTCGGTGCCGGGGCGCTGGCGGCGGTCGGCTCCACCGGAACGATCATGTTTCTGGCAACCGGCTTTGCCCAGGGAATCACCGCCGGGTTTTCGATCCTTACCGCCCAACGGTTTGGGGCAGGGGATGAAAAAGGTGTGAAACGCAGTGTGGCAAACGGAATCATTTTGGCGGTGATCGCAGCGGTCATCCTGACACTGGTCTGTGTGTCGATCATGAACCCGCTCCTGCATCTGATGAATACGCCGTTGGATATCTTTCAGGACGCCTACACGTACATTATGGGAATCAGCATCGGACTCACGGCAAATATCTTCTACAACCTGTTTTCCTCCTATCTGCGGGCGGTGGGAAACAGTCAGGTCCCGCTCTTTTTCCTGATATTTTCCGCCTGCCTGAACGTGGGGCTGGATCTGCTTTTTATCATCCGCGGCGGTATGGGCGTAGCGGGGGCCGCCTGGGCGACAAATCTGTCTCAGGCAATCTCGGCGGTACTCTGCGCGGGATATATCTGGTGGAAGGTCCCGGCCTTAAAGCCGGAGAAAGAGCACTGGAAGCTTAACCGGATGGATACAGGGAATCAGCTGGCAGCCGGGATCCCGATGGCGTTCCAGTTCGCGATCACCGCATCGGGGACTATGATCATGCAGTCCGCCATCAACCTCTTCGGCTCCGTGGCAGTCGCGGCCTACACCGCCGCGGCGAAGATCCAGAACCTCGTGATCCAGGGGATGATCGCCATGGGTCAGACGATGGCGACCTACGGCGGACAGAACTACGGCTGTGGAGATGTGAAGAGGATCAGGGCAGGCGTGCGGGCGGCGCTCCTTGCGGAATTTGTATATTCGATCGCGGTCGCACTCTTAATGTGCGCCCTCTTAAAACCATGTCTGGGACTGTTTTTTACCGGAGATGTGGATATCAGCGCGATGATGCCTTGGGCGAAAACGTACTGCTATATGACAGCAGTCTTCTTCCTGCCTCTCAGCACGATCTTTATTTTTCGGAATATTATGCAGGGGTGCGGATATGGGTTCCTGCCGATGATGGGAGGCGTCTCCGAGCTCATTGCGAGACTGATCGTCTCCGTGGCGGCGATGAAGCTTTTCAGCTATCCGCTGGCCTGCTTTGGTGACCCGGCGGCTTGGATCGCTGCGGCATCGTTTACGGGGATTTCCTACCTGTTTGTGATCAAAAAGATCGAACGTGAACTTGGTAAAGGAGTATAACAGAATTGATGGACAGAAAAAGGAAAATAAGGTTTTTGGCGCTGGCGTTATCGCTTCTGATGGTACTGACGACGGTATGGAACGGCGTTCCGGCTTACGCGGGATATTCTGCGAAGGGACCGAGGGAAGAGACGGAGCATTCCGCGCAGAAGGCGACCGCGTCAGAGCCTTCCCGATTAAACAAGGCGACAGCGTCCGAACCGGAGAAATCTGAGAAGAAGCAGAAGACGGATCCGGCATCCAAGGACAAAATCGATCAGGATGAGATCTCAGAGGCAGACCTCTACCGGATGTCCGATGAGGGAACCCTCACAAAGGCGGTTCTTTGCGAGCTCGGTGTGATCGAGCCGACGGAAACAATCGATGTGGATACGTACTTTCAGTTTACCTGCATCGTGGATGAAGAGGACGATCAGACCCATACAGATCTGAAGCAGTATGTGATGAATGATCTGCATATCACGGAGCTGGCTCCGGGCGCTCTGGAAAATGTGGCACCAAAGACGGTCTTCTTCAATGGGCAGAACCATATGTACCGCCGCGCGGTCATTGGAAATACGCCTGTCTATTACGTGGGGATCGTCAATGTGAACGGAACGCCCTATGTTTACTATGTGACGAGCCAGAAGAATACAGACCGCGCGTCCTATTCGGTCCTGAAGCCCGGGGAGAAGATCGATCTTCTGTACATCCATAAAAATTCATGTCAGATTCATTATGAACTGGAAAACGAGAGGACGGACGCACCGGATTCCGATCTTACCGCCGATGAGGTGTTCGGCGGAGACCGCATGGAGGTCGTGGAGGAGAATGGAAGCTATACCTTTAAAGTAAAGATCCCGCGAGGTTATCAGGCTACGGTCGAGGTTGTGGATTCCGATGGGGCGCAGGTGGCCCTCAAAGGATCGGATCTGTCACTTGGAAGGATGATGAGCTATTATAAGAAGGCGGAGGACCCGAACCGGATTCTGCTTAAAGAAGATAGTCCATCATCTATGATCTTAAACGGCACTTACGAGGCCGGTCCGGTGACGAAGGACCAGACGGTCCGGGTAAAGTACCGCAAGGTGGATACCTTTACATTCAGCGCGGCAGACTGGAAGGGGACCGCGTACGCAAATAAGGATGCTCACAGAATCTGGGGATCGGTGCCGGAATCCTGGACCGGGACATTTCAAAGTGGGGATTCCTTTGAGTGGACGTTTCAGGGATTTTCTACCGGCGGCCATACCTACGAGATGGATCAGCTGGAGCTTAACGGGGAGGCCATCGAGGTTCCGATGGTCACACTGGCGGACACGCAGGAAGTGACAGCAACGACGACCCTGTCGACGGGAACGGTCGTGAAGATCTCTGTTCGTTCCAATCAGGGGACAAACGGAGGAAGCGCAATTCGGTATTATACGGTTTCGATCAGCAACTGCTACGAAAATATCACCGTATCCGGCGGAAATATGGTCGGACACCGCCATAAGGAGATCGTGGTGCGCCGCCTCACCGGGGGAACCGCGCAGTACGCGGTAAACGGAACCGCGCCTTCCGCGCAGAACGGCTGGCAGAAGATGAAATCCGATACCCTGATCCTCAGGGCGGGGGATGCATACCGGAACGATACCTTCCGCTTTAAGACAGATACCGGCTTTGGAAAACCGGATATCCGGATCCTCCCAAAGGACGCTCTGAGTAAATTGCAGGAGAACGGTGATAGTGATTATATCGAGTATCTTTCCTATTCCGGTCCCGGAGCGGCGGGAGAGATCCGGAACTATCAGGAATGGCTGCCATCCTATGATGGATATTATTATTTCAGGACAACGAACAGGTTAAAAGAATATATGAATCATTCCGATGCCCAGGGCGTTGTTCTTCTGGAGATCCAGGGCATCCCGCTGAAGGTCGGTGTTGCCTATATTTCCGGCGGGGATCAGACGGACGGGAACGGAAACCTGCTCTCCCCGGCTTCTGCCAATATCGTCAATATGCCCGGCTTTGATTCTGGCGGTACCAATGGCTACAATACGGTAAATAATCAGTATGTGCCGATTTCTACCCTGATCCCAAGAGACCTGAGCGGAAAATTTGAGTTTGACCACTGGCAGATCGTCAGGGTCAATGGCGACGGAACTCTGGGGGACGTGAAAGAAAACGCAGTCTATATGACCGGGCAGATGGCGCATCTCACGACGGATACCTTCCATAATCTGGCGGACTGCTCCCGCTGGGATGAGGGAGAACAGAGAAGCGTCTTTACCCTGCAGGCGGTATGGAAAAGCAACAATGTATCAGCCCCGATCAACTATGCGGTCCACTATTATGTAGACGGACAGGAAATCTATACAGAGACGCATACGGCGAACAAGGGAGCAAAAGTCATTGTAGATGCGTGGAATACAGGAACAGGGGGACTCTCAAAGGCCGTTCTTGGAGTCTTAAAAGGAACAAACAATGCCGGAAAAGATTACACGGACGGAGGAACTGTCCGGTACTTCATTGACCGGGGGATATCCACAACAGAATTGCAGGATCTTCAGCAGGATAACAATGCGCTGCATATTTACTTTGTGACGGCGGATACAAGATGGACGATCCGGAAACAGTGGTTATTCACGGCAACGGGAGTCCAGACGGCACCGACTGATACGATTCGAGCACAGATCCAGAGAAAAACAGCCGATGGATCCGGGTGGGAGAATGTGAGCAGCCCGGACGGCGGAGTGATCGAACTGAGATCTGCAGAAAGCTGGAAGGCTGAGACCGGGAACCTGCCGTTATATAAAAATGACAATGTGGCAGAACCGTACACCTACCGGGTCGTTGAGCTGGACCGCACTAACAGCGTGGTCGAAGAAGGAAACAAGGTTTCTTTTCCGGATCCGGCAAGCACGGCAGTGAATCGGGAATTCCTTGTAAACTACCAGAAACAGGGAAAGGTCTGGACGGTCTTAAACGCCGAGACGCCGACGGGGGCCTTAAAAGTCAGCAACACCGTTTCAGGAGCGCAGGGGGATCAAACCAGGTCCTGGGAATTTACGGTAACGCAGAAGGTTTCAGATGCCTCGGAACCGCTGTTAAACGGAGTGTTTGGCGGAATGGAATTTACAGATGGCGCTGCAGGATTTACCCTGAAGCATGGAGAGAGCATGATCGGTGTCGGTCTTCCGGCGGGAGCCGAATTTACGGTGTCAGAGACAGGAGCAAATAAAGATGGATATATCTCGACCTGTAATGGAGTAGATCTGGAGGAACAGGGAAAGAACTTTGTAATCGAACCAGATCAGACGGTATCGGCGGATATCCTGAATAAGAAAGATCTGTCAAGCACGTCCGTGTTTCTCAAGGCGCTCAAGTATGTAAACAGAGCGACTCCGTCAGATGCGCAAAAATACACCTTCTATCTGAAGGACGCCAGCGGACGCCAGATCCAGTCGGTCAAGAACGTGCAGGCGGCAGTCAATTTTCAGGAACTCGAATATTCTGAGGCGGGAACCTACACGTACTATCTCATGGAGGCGAATGATGGAGAAGAGGATGTCCAGTATTCGGAACTGGTCTATGAGGCGGACGTTGAGGTGACAGAGGTTGAGACCTCTGAGGGATATAAGCTTGCGGCGGCCGTTACCTACAGGATCCCCGGCGGCGGTATCGTAAGCGGAACACCGGAGTTTATGAACCGGGTGAACGAAGCTTCCCTCACGTCGGTCAGAGTTGTAAAACACTGGTCAGACAATGAGAGTGAGTTCCGTCCGCAGACGGTCAGATTCCAGCTCTATAAGAAAACGGGAGCGGGTCTACAACCGCAGGGAGATCCGGTGGAGGTAAGTGCCGATCTCAATGGCATCTGGTCCTACACCTGGGCAAATCTCGATAAAAATACGGAATGGGAAGTTGCGGAGGTCGAAATTCCGGAGAAATATGAGATTGCTTCCGCCTATATGGAAAATAATGAATGGATCATCACAAACCGGCTGAAATCCTCCGATGCGCCGACCGCGAAAAACGTGACGGTCAGGAAGGTCTGGGAGGATCAGGACAGTACGAAACATCCGGCCGTTGTAAATGTCCAGCTTTATAAAGATCTGGTTCCTTACGGGACAGTGACGCTCTCCTCGGATAATAACTGGCAGTTTACATGGACAGATCTTGACGCGTCCGCAGAATGGACGGTGGATGAGATCGACGTTCCGGAAGGATATGAAAGATCGATCCGCATGGAGATTTCTGATGATCAGGCGGTTACGACCTGTACGATCACGAATAAACAGGTAACTGAGGAGCCAAAGCCCCCGGTTCAGGAAAAAATTTCCATCACGGCGAACAAGGTGTGGGAGGATGCCGGATATGCGGGGCGTCCGCAGACGGTAAAGCTTCAGCTGTACCGTGACGGCGAAGCTTATGGTGATGCTGTGACGGTAAGTCAGGCTCAGGGCTGGAGATATGTTTGGAAGGATCTGGAGAAGGATCACGTATGGACCGTCGGGGAAGCGGAAAACGTCAGCGGATATGATGTTTCTGTGACCCATGATGGAAATGAGTGGGTGATCACGAACACGAGAAAAGCGTCCGAAAACCATTCCGGAATCGGTGGTTCCGATGATGATACAGATGATGATAACGGGGGATCCGGGAATCATAAGAATCCGTCTGAGACTGTCGGCAATCCGGATACAGACGAAGCGATAGACAGAGACTCAGCTGTCATTGTCCCATTGGAACAGGTTGTGACGAATGAAGATCCGATGTCTGACAGTGTAGATCCGGCAGGGACATACATGAAAAATACGAGAAAGCGGGACAGCAATGTCCCTGCGACCGGTGATGTGACCCACGGTCATCTGTGGCTTTTGCTGGCGGGAATCTCACTCACTGCACTTCTGGCTCTGATCCTTGGAAAGAAATACACAGACAGAAAGAGAAGAAACGTATGAAAACTCCGTTGTGGTACAAAGCAGGAATTCTGGTATTCGGTGCGGTGTTCTGCTTCTCCGCCTTCATGGTGGGACGGGATTACCTCGAGGCAAAAAAGGAGGCGGAGGCCTTCGACAGCCTGAGCCGGCTTGCGGCGGAGTACGCGTCGGAAGCTCCGGACGAGGTTCCCGCATCAGAGCCGGTGAGCAGCGCTCCGGAAGCACCGGATCCGGAAAAGACGGAGGAATGGGAGAAGCTTTTAAAGGAAGCTGCGGGATACGCGGCTTTACAGGGGGAAAACGCCGATTATGCCGGCTGGCTCAAGATTCCGGGAACAAGGATCGATTACCCGGTGATGGACCGGGAGTCGGATCCGGAGTATTATCTTCGGCGGGCCTTTGACGGCTCCCATGCGTCGGGTGGGACTCCGTTTCTCGGGGAGGCCTCCGGCGTGGATACAGAGTGCCTGATCATTTACGGCCACAATATGAAAAACGGATCCATGTTCGGGACACTGGATTCCTACAAACAGGCCGATTACTGGAAGGAACATCCGATCATCCGCTTCTACGTCGATGGAACACCGCGGACCTATGAGATTTTTGCGGCAGTGGAGACCAGAGTGCTCTATGAGGACGAGGATGGCTTCCGGTATTACCGCTATGACGGGGATCTCTCGGAGGAAGAATACGGGGAGTTGATCACATGGCTTTGCGGACATTCTGCCTATGATACGGGAATCATTCCGGAGTATGGGGAACAGATCCTGATGCTGTCTACCTGCAGCTATCACACAAAAGACGGAAGATTTGTGGTGGCGGCGAAAATGACTTGACATGTCAGGTGGTCTGGGGTATCCTCGACCTTAGACAGATCCGGATTCGGAGAAAGGAAAGGGAGTTATGGCAGAAAAAATTTTGATCGTTGTGGACATGCAGAAGGATTTTGTGAATGGAAGTCTCGGCAGTAAGGATGCGGAGGCAATCGTTCCGGCTGTTGTCAAGAAGGCGGAAACGTTTGACGGGGAAGTGATCTTTACGAAGGACACTCATTTCGAGAACTATATGGACACTCAGGAAGGACATTTTCTTCCGGTTCCTCATTGCATTAAGGGGACAGACGGCTGGGACCTGATTCCGGAGCTTGAGAAGATCGCCATAGAGCGTGACGCGGCGACTTACGAGAAGATCACCTTCGGATGTCCGGAGCTGGCGGAAGATCTTCTTGAGAGAAATAAGAAGACACCGATCGAGTCCATCGAGCTTGTGGGACTCTG
>CAKRNI010000040.1 GCA_934370915.1 uncultured Lachnospiraceae bacterium | reverse complement strand
GGTTCCGGAGATATCGGACTCATCATGGCGAGACGAATGACGCTTGAGGGCGCAAAGGTCAAGGTTGTCGCGGAGCTGATGCCGTATTCCGGCGGATTAAAGAGAAATATCGTCCAGTGTCTCGATGACTATGGAATTCCGCTAAAGTTGAGCCACACCGTTGTGGACATCAAGGGGAAAGAGAGACTGGAAGGAATTACACTGGCTCAGGTAGACGGAAAAGGAAAGCCGATTCCCGGAACGGAAGAGGAATACAGCTGTGATACACTGCTCCTCTCTGTTGGACTGATCCCGGAGAATGAGATCTCCCGTGGAATGGGCGTGGACATGAACCCGGTAACATCAGGCCCGAAGGTCAATGAAAGTCTTGAGACGAATGTCGAGGGTGTTTTCGCCTGCGGAAATGTGCTTCACGTCCATGATCTTGTGGATTTCGTATCTGAGGAAGCTGCAATCGCCGGAAAGAATGCGGCATCCTATGTGAAACAGGGTGAGAACCGTCCGGCCGGCGGACATGAGATCGTCATAAATCCGATCGAAGGCGTGCGCTACACAGTTCCGGGAACCATCGATCCAGCGAGAATGGACGAGGAGCTGACCGTTCGTTTCCGCGTGGGCGGTGTCTATAAAAACTGCTATGTGAGTGCGTATTTCGGTGATGAGCGTGTGATCCACAGAAAACGCCCGGTCGTGGCACCGGGGGAGATGGAGGAACTGAAACTCAAAAAGGCAGATCTTTTGAAATATCCGGATCTTGAGACGATCACGGTCAAAATCGAGGAGGCGTAGGCGATGGAGGAAAGAAGACTAATTTGTATCGGCTGTCCGATGGGCTGTCCTCTTGTCGTGACGATGGACGGCGGTGAAGTCGTAAGCGTGACGGGAAATACCTGTAAGCGCGGCGAGATCTATGGACGGAAAGAGGTGACAAACCCGACAAGGATCGTGACTTCCACAGTGCGGGTATCCGGCGGAAGTATCGACATGGTGTCGGTGAAGACGAAGGAAGATATCCCGAAGGGAAAGATCTTTGACTGTGTGAAAGCGTTAAAGACAGTCGAGGTTGCTGCTCCGGTGCATATCGGGGATGTGATCATGAAGGACGTTGCCGGAACGGGAGTTGATGTTGTGGCGACAAAGAACGTGGAGTAAGAGTAAGCAAGGTCAATAAATGCAAGAAATATAGGTGATGATTGAGGTGCTGCCCGCTTACCGTTTTCTGAGGAGAATGGAAGGCGGGCAGTGCCTTTTTATGTGGAAATCAGAACATCCGTCCTGAACCTGTTTTTAGTGGATTCAGGACGGATGTGTTACTTGCAAAACATATATTTTTAGTTGAACTTAAAGATTGCAGCCCCGTATGCCGGCAGCGGATACGCGAAGGAGTATGGCTGGCCATCGCACTCGCTCTTTTTGGAGCGGGCGGAGAATGCGTGCTCGCCACGCTTGTAGAGTCCGTGCTCAGAATCCAGAATCAGGGAGTAGGTTCCGGATTTCGGAACGCCTACCCGGTAATCGTCCCGGGCAACCGGTGTAAAGTTAATGACGAATAAGAGATTCTTCTTGCCCGTCTCATCGCGGCGGATAAAGCTGAAGATACTGCGGTCACCGTCGTTGGCATTGATCCACTGGAATCCGTTCCAGTCGGAATCCATCTGCCATAATGCCGGATATTTCTGGTATACATGCAGCAGGTCGCTGTAATACTTCTGAAGATCTTTGTGGAGCGGCTCATCGGCGAGATACCAGTCGAGGGAAACTTTTTCGTCCCATTCATGATACTGCCCGAAGTCCTGTCCCATAAAGAGCAGCTTCTTACCCGGATGTCCCATCATGAAGGTGTATCCGGCTTTCAGGTTCGCGAATTTGTCATCGTTTAAGCCCGGCATTTTGTTGATCATGGAACATTTTAAGTGAACAACCTCGTCGTGGGACAGCGTCAGGATGTAATTCTCGCTGGTGGCGTAGGTGATGCCGAACGTCATCTTATTGTGGTTGAATTTCCGGAAGTACGGATCCAGTTTCATATATTCAAGGAAATCATGCATCCAGCCCATGTTCCACTTGAAGGTGAAGCCGAGACCGCCCTCTTCCGGCGCCTTTGTAACTCCCGGCCATGCGGTGGACTCCTCGGCGATCATCATGGCACCGGTGAGATGTCCGGTAAGGACACTGTTCAAATGGCGGAAGAACTCGATGGCTTCGAGGTTCTTGTTCTCACCATACTTATTCGGAACCCAGTTTCCGTCACTGCGGCCGTAATCGAGGTAGAGCATGGACGCGACGGCATCTACACGGAGACCGTCAACGTGGAAGTTTTCTACCCAGTAGAGGGCGTTAGCGATCAAGAAGTTTTTGACTTCATTTTTGCTGTAATCGAAGACCTTGGTTCCCCAGTCCGGGTGCTCACCTTTTCTCGGATCCGCGTATTCATAGAGCGGCTGTCCGTCGAAATCCGCAAGCCCGTGGGCATCCTTCGGGAAGTGGGCCGGAACCCAGTCGAGGATGACACCGATTCCCTTTTTATGGAGGTAGTTCACAAAGTACATGAATTCCTTCGGGGTACCGTAGCGGGAGGTTGGCGCATAATAGCCGGTAACCTGATAGCCCCAGGAACCGTCGTAAGGATGCTCCGCGATTCCCATGAGCTCTACATGGGTGTAGCCCATCTTTTTCACATAATCAGCCAGCTCATGGGCGGCTTCCATATATGTATAATAACCTTCCTTCTGCGGGCGGTCTTTCTTCCGCCAGGAACCGAGATGGACTTCGTAGATTGCCATCGGGGATTTTACAGGATCGGCTTTCTTTCGTGTCTCCATCCAGTTTGCGTCATCCCACTTAAATCCGGTGATGTCCTCTGTGATGGAGGCAGTTCCCGGCCGGAATTCCGCATGGACCGCATACGGGTCAGCTTTGAAGAGGATTTTTCCCTCCTGTGTGGTGATCGCGAATTTATAGAGCTCTCCTAGGCCGATACCCGGGATAAATGCCTCGTAGATCCCGGAGTCCGCCAACGGAGACATCGGTGCGGCATCCGGATCCCAGCCGTTGAAATCACCCACAACGCCGACCGCTTTTGCGTGGGGAGCCCAGACGGCAAAATACATTCCGGCTTTCCCCTTATAGGTCTTTGGATGTGCGCCGAGTTTCTCAAAGATTTTATAATGGGTGCCCTGTCCAAAGAGATAGCGGTCCAGTTCGGTGATGAAGCCGAGACCGATCTCCTTTGTTTTTGCGGGAGCCGTAGTTTTCTTTGTTCTTGTCATCACTTAAACCTCCTGAAGTTTAAAGATAGCGCCGCCGTTTGCCGGAAGCGTAACGGAAAGTCTGCCGTTTTCGAGGGAGAATGGGATCTCCCCGGGCAGCAGGGATACGGCATCTGAGGCTGCGCAGGGCAGCGGAATCGAGATCGATGCCGGCTGTTCATCATTATTTACAGCGGAGATCACAGTTCCATGTTCCCCGGACCGGCTGAAGGCATACTGCCGGTTTGTGAGGAGAAGCTCCTTGTAGGAACCGTTATGGAATGCGTCGTTCTCCGCGTGGATCTTTCCGAGTGCCGCGATATGGGACACAAGCTCCGGAGCCTTTCCAGCCATGTCAGACAGGCTGAGCGCCGGGCGCAGGACCTCATCGGATGTTCTGGAGCGCTTTCCTTCGATCCCCCATTCGCTTCCGTAATAAACGGAAGGGATCCCGGGGAGCGTGAAGAGAAGCTGGTATACCGGAAACAGATTCGCCTTATTATTTAATTTGCTTGCGATCCGGTCCTCGTCGTGGTTGTCCACGAAGGTGTAAAGGGATCTGCCCACGGCTTCCAGCCGCCGTACATTGTGGGCGATCTCGAAGTAGTTGTGATCATTATGACCGGAGTAGAATGCTTTGTGAAGCTCATAGTTTGTCACGGAATGCAGCATTTCCGGGTTTACCCAGCGGCTGTATTCCCCATGGATCACCTCGCCCATAAGCCAGAAATCAGACTTCATGGCGGAAGTTTTTTCGCGGAGCTCCTTCATGAATCCGAAATCCAGAACATTTGCGCAGTCCAGCCGGATCCCATCGATATCGAAATTGTCGATCCAGAAGCGGATCGAGTCAAACAGGTACCGGCGGACGTCCGGATTCCAGAGATTTAAGCAGGGAAGCTCAAAGTGTCCCTGCCAGGCTTCATAGCCGAACGGATCACCGAGAGGACTGCTCCAGCCGAAATTAACTCCGCGGTACCAGTCCTTATACGGGGAAGCTTCCCTTTTTTTACAAATATCCCGGAAGGCGAAAAATTCCCGTCCCGTATGGTTGAAGACGCCGTCCACCACGACACGGATCCCGCTTTCGTGGCAGAGCCGCACGAAGCGGGCAAAGTCTTCATTGGAGCCCAGACGCCGATCCACGAGGCGGAAGTCTCTCGTGTCGTAGCCGTGGGTGGAAGACTCAAAAAGCGGTCCGATGTAGATCGCGGAACCGTTTAAGGCACGGATATGCGGAATCCAGTCCTCAAGCTCCGTGAAACGGTGGGCGGTTTCTGTGAGCGTATTTGTTTTTTCAGCCCCTAAGAGTCCAAGGGGATAAATATGGTAAAAGACAGCCTGTTCGTACCAGGTATGCATGGTTATCAGACCTCCTGAAGCTCCCGTATTTTCAGGCGGCGGAGAAGAAACTGATACCGGAGCTGCGCAGCATTCAACTCGTAGATATAACAGTCGACCAGAGTCGGGTCAACGACCTGTTCAAACTGGTTCTGGGCGGATAAGATCGCCGTTTTGCTGAGCTCGATCTGGCGCTTCAGTTCATTCGTTTCCCGGCGGTAAGCCTGTTTGGAAGCATTTTTTTTCGAAAAGAACATAAATATCATACCCCAATTTCTTTACGGATAGTGCCTTACAGCAGTCTGTTTCAGGCGGCCGAAGGCTGTTTTGCCGAATTTTGTTCACAGATGGGCTTTGCCGGATTGCGGCGCGTCTGTCTGTGGAGAAAACCAGAAGTTTCAGTAATTGGTAGTATGAGGATCATTCACCCGGAATATTCAGGATTCCGGATATTTTTCAAGCTCTTCTTTCAGCCGGCCGAGCTTGTCGATGGCGCTTTTGTTTGTGAGATAATAATAATTGCAAACGCCTTTTCTTAAAACGTCGATCAGGCCGGTATCTTTTAAGATCTTTAAATGGTGAGAGACAGCAGGACGGGAGAGACTTGTCCGGTCCGTGATCTCGTTGACATTTAAGCCGGGGATCCGTCTTTCACCAGTGGTCTGTGTCTCAAAGAGACACTGCAGGATCGTCAGTCTTGTCCTGTCACCGAGCGCAATAAATAAAGGAATGCACTCTTCAAAGATATTGCCCAGAAGATTTTCTGAGATCATGAATTCTCTCCTTTCCGGAATGTTTTGGTTTAAAAATTTAAACTTAATTGCATTTTACCATTTTTCTCGAATTGCGTCAATGAATTGTTCAACATTTCTGGAAAACGATGGGTGACATAATAAAATTTGGTGAATTTTGACGAAAAACGCTCCCCTGATTTTACGAAACTGAAATTGACTTTCTGTCGGAATTCAGAGATAATAGTGGCACATTCAGAAATGAGTTCTTCGTTTCTAAATAACAGATGTATGACCGGCAGCTTCGCCGGATGCCCGGATTCAGGGCATGAAATCCTTTTAACAGATTGACTTGTGAGCCACAATGATTGAAAGATGTTTTTCCGATTTTTTGAGAATTTTGAATCTCAGGGGAAAAGATCGGAAGAGACGGTTGTACGGGAGGTGATCCTATCGTGGCATTGTTTGCAATTTTACTGTCTGCGGCAATGACAGACTGAAAGAAAGGAAAAATCTTTCACATTCAGATCATAACGGGAATTGCAGCGGGAATCGTTCTATCCTTTGCGGAAAACCGAAAATTGGGGGAGATACAGGCTTTGGCAGCCTTTGGGGGTATCCAGGCCGGATATTTTATCCTGCGGTTTGTGGGAACCTGTGCGGTCTTTTACCCGTTTTTCCTGTGCCGGACGATCGGAGCAGGAGATATCAAACTTATGGGATTGATCGCGGGATTTCTGGGGATCTGGGACAGTGTGTTTGTGATTGGTCTGGGAATGACCTTTGCCGCTGCTGCTGCGTCTTACCGGATGATAAAGCAGGGGACGGTCTGGTTCCGGCTGGAGCGGGCTGCAAGGTTTGCAGTGGAGACCGGAATGAGAGGGCGGCTTACGGAATATCCGGGATATTCTGAAAAAGAAAGTCTTTTGCGGCTGGGGCCGTATCTGTTTGCGGGATACTGTCTGTTTTTGCTGATCTGATAAAACAGACAGGACCGCATGTCTTACAGACCGGCGAAGAGACCGGTCGAATGTACGCCGGAGTCTGATTCCGGCAGGGGAAAGGAAATGAGAGACCATGAAAAAGATGATGGCGGTTTATGATGCGGACACGAGATATGCGGAGCGGTTGTCTGATTATGTAAACCGAAAGGAAAAGGGAGTTTTTACCGCTCAGGCGTTTACCTCAAAGGAAAAGCTGGCGGAGTACGCGAAAAAGCATGAGATCGATGTACTGCTTTCGGGGGAGCGGACAGATTCCGGGGATATTTCCGAAATTCCTTCGGCCCAGAAGATCTATATGTCGGAGGAGACAGAAAAACAGATGGACTCCGGGAAGGAAATCTATAAGTTTCAGTCCGGGGATGATATTATCCGGGAAGTGATGGCAGTCTACAGTGAGATTCCGGGGATCCGGGCCAATGTTGCCGGAACCACGGACCAGTCCAGACGGATCATAGGAGTCTATTCGCCCATCGGAAGATGTGGAAAGACATGCCTTGCGCTGGCGATCGGACAAGTCCTTGCGAAAGAAGAAAAGGTCCTTTTTGTGACGCTGGACACGTTTACGGGTTTTACGGGGCTTTTGAATGAGCGGTGGAAGAGGGATCTCTCGGATCTTATCTACTATTATAAACAGGACCGTTTTCATGTGGTGAGGCTGAACTCGATCGTCTATTATCTTGGAGATATGGCATGGATCCCTCCGATCAGGATCCCGCAGGATTATGCCCAATTGTCTGTACAGGAGATGGCGGATCTTATGGAACGGATCCTGCGGGATGGAAACTATACGACGATGATTCTCGATGTGGGGGATTATGGGCGGGATGCCCTGCCGTTACTGGAAAAATGTCAGGTAGTCTATACACCGATCCGGGAAGATCCGTTTTCTGCGGAGAAAATGCGTGAATTTGAAGAATATCTGGCAGCTTCGGGAAACAGCGGGGTGGCGGAAAAGATCCAGAAAATCCATGTGCCGATGGTGACGGGAGGGAGACGGATGGAACATTTTCCGCAGGAACTCCTGTGGGGGGACATGGGCGATTTCGTCCGGAGTCTGGTGAAAGGACAGAGAAATTTATGGGACAGCTGAAGCAGACCCTGAGGGAACAGATCCTTGCGGAGATGACATATGACCGTCAGATGGCGGACGAGGAGATCGCAGATCTTATCGACCGGAAAATGGATGCCTGTATGGAGAACGATCCGGAAACATTTCCGATGACGTTAGGGGAACGGCTGAAGCTTCACAAGGAACTGTTTGATTCTTTCAGGCGGCTGGATATATTGCAGGAACTGGTGGATGATCCCCGGGTGACGGAGATCATGGTGAACGGTCCTGATCAGGTATTCGTGGAGACAGGGGGAAAAATCGGGCGGTGGGAAAAGTCTTTCGAATCCAGAGAACAGTTGGAAGATCTGATCCAGCAGATCGTAAGCAGCGTAAACCGCATCGTCAACACGTCAACACCGCTTGCGAATGCCAGACTGGCGGATGGGTCGAGAGTCCATGTAGTTCTGGAACCAGTCGCGTTAAACGGACCGATCCTGACAATCCGGAAATTCCCGGAACCGGTGACGATGGAGCGGCTTATGGAATACGGAAGTATCTCGAAGGAAGCGGCAGATCTCTTAAAGACGTTGGTTGCGGCGCGTTACAACATCTTTGTCAGCGGCGGGACCGGAGCGGGAAAAACAACTCTTTTAAACGCACTCTCAGAGTTTATCCCGCCCGGTGAGCGAGTGATCACGATTGAAGATGCGGCGGAGCTGCAGTTGAACCACATCGAAAATCTAGTACGTCTGGAGACCCGGGATGCCAATGCAGAGGGAGCTGGGGCAATCGGGATCGGAGAGCTGATCCGGGCGGCTCTTCGTATGAGACCGGATCGCCTGATAATCGGCGAGGTGCGCGGAAAAGAGGCGCTGGATCTTCTTCAGAGTCTCAATACGGGTCATGACGGCGGATTTTCCAGCGGCCATGCGAACAGCGTGAAGGACATGCTTTCCAGACTTGAGACGATGGTCCTGATGGCAGCAGACCTGCCGCTCCCGGCAATCCGGAGTCAGATTGCGTCAGCGGTGGACATTATGGTGCATGTGGCGAGGATGCGGGATAAGACGCGAAAAGTGACGGCGATCGAGGAGGTGGACAGATTTGAAAACGGCGAGATCATACTCAATCCCCTTTTCGCTTTCCGGGAGACAAAAGGTCAGGAAGGAGGAACGCGGGATCGAAGGAAAGTGGAAGGAAGTCTTGAGAGGGTCGGAGTGCTTAAGCACCGGGAAAAGCTCAGACTTGCAGGGTATGAGATATGAGGTCTATGAGCTCAGCAAAAAAGAATGGCTGCTCTATGGTGCGGAGGGAATTTTCGGAGCCGCGGTTCTGGATTATGTTTTCTATCGGAGTATAGGGCTGTTCCTGATCCTGATTCCGGTGGGACTGCTTTTTCCGCTGCTGTTGAAAAAAGAATTAAAGAAACGGCGGCTGGAGACACTGCGCGGGCAGTTTAAAGATGCGATCCTGGCAGTCGCTTCGGGACTCAACGCCGGATATTCGGTGGAAAACGCGTTTGCGGTGAGTTTGAAGGAGATGGAGGAGATTCATGGGAATGACTCCATGATCGTGAGGGAGATCCGGCTGATTTTGCAGAAGGTCCGAATGAATCTGACGTTCGAGGAAGCGTTGGGGGATTTCGCAGAGCGGAGCGGTCTGGACGATGTAAAAAACTTTGCAGATGTATTTCTCGCAGCGAGAAAGAGCGGTGGGGAACTGATGAAAATTATCGCCAGAACCGCGGAGATCATCGGGGAAAAGATCCGGATTCAGGAGGAGATTCTGACAGCAACGGCATCCAGACGCATGGAGCAGAAGATCATGAGCGTAATCCCGGTTCTGATCGTCGTCTATATCGAACTGACTTCGCCGGGCTTTTTTGGAATCCTGTACACGACCGTAGGCGGGCGGTTCCTGATGACGGTATGTCTTGGGATATATCTGATGTCCTGTCATCTGGCGAAGAACTTTCTGGAGATCGGGATATGAGTGGAAAAGCAGAAAAAGGCAGGTTGAAAAGGTATAGAAACGGGTATGGAAAATATGGCGCATGTGTAATCACAGGCTTTGCGCTCTACGGGCTTGCGGAAGCGGCGGGGAAAATGGGGGATCCGGTGCGGAACGCAGTTCTGGAGCGCAATGAGTACGGCGGCGGAGACCGTCAGTATGAGCTCTTTGTAGGTGGTCTTGGAGAGAAGGAGGAAGAGATCGCTGTTACGGTTCCGGAGCGGAAAATGTCCGGGGAGGAGATGCAGGAGAAATTTCCGAAGATCATGGAATACCTGACCGTAGAGATTCTGGGAGAAAATGAATCTCTATCAGAAGTGCGGCATGACCTGAATCTGACTAACCGATTGGAACCATATGGACTCTCGGTCCGATGGGAATCCGGAGCCCCGGAAACGGTGAGTGATATGGGGCTGCTAAGCCCCGATATTCCAGAGAATGGGGCGCAGGTGACTCTGAGAGCAGGGATATCCAATGGAGAAGCCATGTTGTGGTCAGAGATTCCGGTGACAGTCTTTCCGTTGGAAAAGGCATTTGGAGATTCGTTTCGGACATTTCTGGAGCAGCTTGTGGAAACCGACGCGGAGAGCAGTACAGTCGCGCTTCCGGAAAGCTTTGAGGGACAGACACTTCATTACAGGACAGCGTCCGGTGATGGGAACGGAGGTCTGATCTTTCTTGGAATTGCTGCGGCATTATGCCTGTTTTTAAAGGAAAAGAGCGATGAGAAGGAAAAGCAGAAATACTGGAAGGAACGGATGATCGCAGACTATCCGGAACTGCTTTCAGGCTTTGTGGTCCTGATGGGAGCCGGATATCCGGTGCGTCAGGCATGGAAAAAACAGGTGGTGGATGGAATCCGAAAGAAGCAGCCGGATCTTCATCCGGTATACAGGGAGATGCAGACGACCCTGAATCAGATGGAGACCGGAATGCCGGAGATTCGCGCCTACGGGGAGTTTGGGCGGCGGATCGGAATCGGAAGTTATATGAAATTCGCGTCGCTTCTGGGAAACAGCGTGAGTACAGGTGGAAAGGATCTGAGACGGCTCCTCGAGGAAGAAATGGAGGCGGCGTTCCGACAGAGAAAAGACCTTGCGCTCAGAAAAGGGGAGGAGGCCTCCACGAAGCTTTTGATCCCGATGTTTCTTATGCTGGGGATTGTGATGATCATGGTGGTCGCACCGGCGTTTTTATCGCTGTAGAGATGAAATGGACAGAGGGAATGCAGGACTGTGATGGATCGAATATTCCAATGGAGTATACGGTAAAATACAGTCAGAGAAAATCGGAAAACTTTGGAACGTATGGGAGGTGTGAGTATGCAGTTAAAAAGATTTCTTATGGAAGAAGATGGCGTTGGGGTCATTGAGGTGGTTCTGATCCTGGTGGTCCTGATCGGATTGGTCATCGTTTTCAAAACCCAGATCAACAAGCTGTTGACCGGAATTTTCACGGAGATCAATAAACAGGCGAAAGAGGTATATTAGATGAAATACCGGGGAGAGATTACTGTTTTTCTGAGTTTGACGATCATATGTGTGCTGTCGCTGATCCTGGGACTTGTGGAATCAGCGAGAACGGCGGGGGCAAGACTCTATCTTCGGATGGCATCGGATTCAGCAGTGTCATCGGTGATGAGCTACTATAACCGGAATTTATGGGACCGTTATCAGCTCCTGTTTCTGGAATATGAATCAGAGGCGGCGATCAAGGAGACCTTCGGTCGTTATCTTGATTTTTATCTGGAACAGGCAAATATGTACCCGGCGAGACGGGAAAACGTAATACTCTCCGGAATAACCCGCATGGTGGATGAGGATGGGAGGTGGCTGGAGGAAGAAATTGCTGATTATATGAAGTACCGTCTCCCGGAGCTTGCGGTGCCCGGAAGCGGACTTCTGAAGGAAGCGGAACAGGTGAAAAAAGCGGGGGATTTCCGTACTCTGTACGATTCCTGCCGTGGAGGTGGCCGGGCTGTACGCAGACTTGAAAAAAAAGGGCAGGAGATCGAAAAGTCGCTGAGGACGATGGAAGAAACCAGAAAAAAACTCTGTGTGGCGGCGGATGAGGAGAGAATGACCGCGTTTAAGCGGCATGCGGAAAGCCTCAAGCGGGAGCTTAGAAGGTTTCCTGGGATTGTGGATCAGTTTCAGGGGGAAGTGGAACGGCTGGAGGCAGAGAATCAGAAGACAGATTCCGGACATTTGGAGGATGAGACGGCATCCGGAACATTGGGGCAGGAAATATCAGCCTGCAATGAGGTGATAAAAAGCGCGAAAGAGCGGATCACAGGATATCAGCAGATGGAGGCAAAGGTGGAGCGGAATCTGGAACTTTTGGAAGAGGCATGTGAATTCCTTGATATGGAAGCGGACACAGAGGACGAAGATGAGGAGGAAACAGACTGGGAGCAGATCTGCCGGTGTGTGGAGGAGATGGAGAATTTAGAATCCACAGCCTGCGATCCGCGAGATAAGAAGAAAGCGGCTGCACTGGACCGTCTGGAGGATTTTTTTGATGGGGAACTTCTTGAACTCCTTCTTCCGGCAGGGACAGAACTTTCAACGAATGCTGTTTCGCTGAAGGGAATTCCGTCCACAACGGGCTATCAGACCCATGCGGGAGGTACTGATACAGAAGATGCCGGAATTTTAAAGACGGCATCGAGACAGATGGCTGTGAATGCATATATTCCGCTGTACTTTTCTTCATTTTTAGTGAAAAACGGAACAGAACCATCGATATTGAAGTATGAGATGGAATATCTTCTTGCCGGGAAGAAATCAGACCGGGAAAATCTGAGGGAGGCAGTGAACCGGGTACTTACCTTGAGAGGCGCGATGAATCTGCTGTTTCTGCTGAATTCTCCGGATAAAAAGGCGGAGGCAGACGCTCTGGCGGCAGCAGTATCAGCCGGAATCGTACCGGCCCAGCTGGTATTGTCCTTTTTTATTCTGACAATGTGGGCATTCGGTGAGGCGGTGCTGGATGTAAGAACACTGCTGGCAGGCGGAAAGATTTCATTTCAAAAGACAGAAGGAACCTGGAAGACCAGCCTTTCCGGACTGCTGGATCAGTCCTTTTTGAGGGAGAGAGAGGAGAATTCCGGAGAGGGAAGAACATATACAGAGTATCTAAGCTGCCTGATGTTCCTCACGGATCGGAAAGAAAGAAATTTTCGGATGATGGATCTGATCCAGTGGAATATCCGGACGAAACAGGCGGATTTTTCTGCAGCAAACTGTGCGTATCAGATTGAGCTTGAGGCAGAAGTCCTGCAGAAGCACATGTTTTTTCAGAAAGAGGAGTATAAAGGAAGGGTGTACGCAGCGGGATCCTATTGAGTCCGGTTTGGACATCAGTGGAAAACAGGGATGAAATTTTTGCCTGCAGCTGTGAAAGCATTGGACAGCTGCGATGAAATCAGATCAGAGAAAGGGGGTGTATAGCTGTGCTCTTCTTTGCCGGTTTAAAATTTAAAAATCGTGTGTCATCACCTTTTTATTCAAATGTGTCTCTCCAAGTACATAGGCTTTTTATGGCCACCCTGCCGACAGGGAGAGCACATCTGTGCATCTCCTCGTTTCCGGCATCCATGACAGTGGAAGCCGCCCTTGTTCTTCCGCTCACCCTGTTCTTCTTTCTGGCACTTCTCCAGCCGGTGATATGGCTTGACCGGCAGAGGAAGGTTCAGACCGCCGTGGAGCGGATCGGGGAGGAGATCAGCCAGTATGGGATCTTCGCTGAATCAGCGGAAACCGGGGATCGTGAATTGCCGGCATTCTGCACGGAGGCGGCGGCCTCCCTCTGGGTCCGGGGGAAAGCCGGACAGTATGCGGATCATGCTGCGGTGAAGAAAGCCAGGATTTATGGAGAAAACGGGGAGATCGAGTTTATGGTGGAATATCAGGAAGAGATCCCGTTTTTTTCGACGGTTCCTGGGATACAGGTGAAAACGGTAGCTGTAAAACGGCGGTCATGGATCGGTATACCGGGAAAATTAAAAGGAGATGGATCTTATCAGGATCCTATGACGGATGAGCAGACAGAAATGGTCTATGTGGGTGCCGGAATGGGGAGATATCATTTGTTTCGGGATTGCCATTATATTTCCAATGAGTATCTGACTGTCACGAGATCCGAAGTGGAAAGCGGCAGGATTCCGGGAGGAAAGCGGAAGCCCTGTGCCATCTGCGGGAAAAAGGGAGATGGATCGAAAACAGTCTATATTACAGCGGCAGGCGAGCATTTTCACTATGATAAGAACTGTAGATCCATGATGTCCTATGTGAGGGAAATACCGAAAGCGGAGGTAGAGCATCTGGGAGCATGCTCGTACTGCGAGAGAAAAAAGGGGGAAACGGAATGAATCTGTTTTTTGTATTTCTGGGAATCGCGGCCTGGCAGGATCTCAGAACGAGAAGAATCAGTCTGGATGTGCTGGCGGGAGGAGCTGTAGCAGGAATCATAACCTGCGTATGGAAGGCGCGTTTTCCGGGGGAGATCATTCTTGCTATGATTCCTGGAATCGGACTTTTGACAGTCAGTATTCTGACAGGAGGTCTTCTGGGCGAGGGAGATGGCTTGTTTTTAATTGTATCCGGCTTATTTCTTGAGTGGCAGGAATGTGTGCTGCTGCTGATCGCCGGTCAGATTTTTTGCGGGATATTTGGGCTCGCGATGATGGTCGGCTCGCAGATAGGAACCGGAGGTGGAAGTGTCCGGAAACAGCGGCTGCCTTTTTTGCCGTTCCTTTTACCGGCGGCACTGTGGCTGGAACTTATAAGGGTAGTGTGAAAAGAGAAATGCATATAGAAAAAAATTACAGCGCCAGCATAACAGTGGAAGCGTCCATGGTCCTTTCTGTGGTTCTCCTGTCGATGGCGGCGTTTATCCGATACGCCTATACGGTCCATGACATGGTAACCGGCAGTATGATTCTGGAGGAAACGCTGGAGAGAGCGCGGAATAACGTAGATGAGAAGAAAAAGGTGGATTTTTTTGAGCTGGAAGGAAGTCAGATGGGAAATCCGCGGCTTTATCTGGGAACGTATGAGATTCATCTGAAGGTTGGAGCGCCGACAGCGGAGGGGGATGCGTCGGCAGGAGACTGGAGTCTTCATATGGAGCGGGCGGATATTCACCCGGAGACATTCCTAAGGCAGCAGGATGCCCTGAGAAAAATAAAAGACAGGATCGATGACTGATGAAAAGAGAATTTAAGCGAGAAATGAACCGGAATTACATGGTATTGCGCCCGGAGAATGAGATCGGGGGATCTTATGCGCTTCGGATGTTGTCGGAGAACCGGATTGCCGGGCTTTTGCCGTTTCAGGAGAAGCAGATCGATGGGGAGACCTTCCTGTATTTTAATATCACATCGAGACAGTCATTATCCAGAATGATGGAATATCGGTCGTTCAAGGCAAAGGAGATCCGGCAGATCACCAGTGACCTGATCGTCACAATGACGGCATTAGAACGGTTTTTGATGGATGGAGACCAGCTCTGTCTGGAACCGGATATGATCTATGTGGATCCAGATGATCTGAGAGCGAATTTCTGTCTCTTTCCGGGGCGCGGCAGTCAGTTTGAGGAGAGTTTTAAGAAACTGGCAAGATATATTCTGGATCATGTGGATCACACAGATGGAGAAGCGGTGGTTCTGGCGTTTGCCTTGTTCCGGGCCGGAGAAACGGAAAATCTGGGAATCCGGGATCTGGAAAAATGTCTGATGGCCGGAGAAAAGGCTGGGAATGAAGAGAATCTCAGAGTCAATGCCGGAAAGGAAGCGTTATATGAAGCAGAGAGAAAAATGGTCAGGGAATATGGAGCAGAGTCAGGAGAGGCTGTGCGATATCAGGGAGAAAAGCAAAACGAAACGGAACGAAAGTACGGATCTTTTGAGAGCAAAAAGACGGATCTTTCAGGTGAGGCAGAAGCACTGGCAGAGGAGAATGAACTAAAAAGTGGGAAATATGCGATTTTGGTCCTGCTTGTGATCATGATGGCAGTGGTTCCGGCGGCAGTTTGCATATGGGGCGGAGTCGATCAGCTCCGGGAATGGAAATGGGGGATCTTTGCGGCGGAAGGTGTGCTGATAGCCGGTATGGTATTCTTTGGAATGGGAAGGAGTAGGGAAGAAGCAGAGGAGACGGAAGAAGAATGGGAGGTTGAATTCCGGGAAGAAGAGGATCGGGAACGAGGAGGAATCCCGGAAGTGAAGGAAAATAGTATAAGAATCAATAGGGAGCAGAGAGAAGCCGCGGAGAGCGCTGAGATGCAGACAGTGCTCCTTACAGGCCGGCAGATCTATCCGGTGACAAGACGCCTTGTTCCGGAAAACGGAGGCGAGGACGTGCCGGTTCGTTATTTCCCGTTTATTATCGGAAAAAACCGGGAAATTTCTGATCTTTGCCTGAATCTGCCGCAGATCAGCCGGATCCATGCAAAGATCGAGGAAGACGGGGATGGATATAGGATCACGGATCTAAACTCAACGAATGGAACCGGTGTAAATGGGCGATTTCTGGAGACAAATGAGAGCGTGCATATAGAACCGGGAGAAATGCTTTCGTTTGCGGATCAGAGATATCGGTTTTTATAGGATGCCTGCAACGGTTCCGTACATTCACAGTCACGGGCAGAAGTGCCGCCAGAGAGAAAACGAAAATATAAAACAGGGGTGGTGTTTTTTTGTCATTTGGTCTATGATAGATCCATCAATGATGAAAGGAGGGATATGATGGCTTTTCAGATGCCAGAATATCATCAGCCCGATTTTTCGCAGGAACAGTTTATCAAGGCCCCTGATGCGAAATGGGAGGTTGTGGAGATGGATGGGGTTGCCCCCGAATATTTTCACAGTACGTCCATGTTCCCGGAGTATTTCAAAATTCAGGGGAAATGGGTGTTAGCGGAAGAAAGCCGCATGGATTCCAGTGTAGTGATCTGCCCGGATGGACATCTGGAGGTGGTCGAAAACCGGAATCTCAAAAAGGGAGACAAGGTTATTCTTGGCCGCAGCGAGGCATGTGAGGAAGGAATCTACGTCCACAGTACAGGATTCCAGACAGAAGAAGACGCATTGACAGATAAATTTGTGTTCCGTCAGGGACGAAGCAGAGAGACCTCCTATGCGAGAGATTATGACCGCCTGATGGATCTTCTTCGATATGAGAAGGAGCACGGAAAAATCGTCTGGGTCATGGGACCGGCATTTTCCTTCGACTATGACGCGAGAAATGCAATGCAGTC